>JAQBDO010000050.1:0-5597 GCA_032124375.1 Gammaproteobacteria bacterium | reverse complement strand
TAGAAAACCAAGCAGTCGCTCCGGCGGCGCTCACGCGCGCCCGAATTCCTGCGGAGGCAGATTGTTTATATATTTATCAACCAGTTGAAAACATATGGGCATGCAAGGAACAACCAGAACAAGCAGGGGGAAAGGCCTGCGAAAACATGCTCCCATGCACGCAGCAGTCAAAGCGGCGCTTGCTCCCCTGACAGCGCGGTTGAAAACGTCGCTGCAGAGATTCATCCAACACCCCGGCATCCTCATACTGTCCGCGATGCTGACAACGCTTTCAGCACAGGCAGCCACCCTGGATGCCGCACTACCGGATGACCTGACAGACATGAGCATGGAAGCGCTCATGGATATAGAAGTCACTTCGGTCTCCAAAAAACCCCAAAAACAATCTGCTGCGGCTGCAGCCATCTTCGTCATCACCAATGACGACCTGCGGCGCTGGGGAGTGACCAACATACCGGAAGCCCTGCGACGCGTGCCCGGTATCGATGTCGCAAAAATAGATGCCAGCAAATGGGCCATCACTTCGCGTGGCTTCAACAGCCGCTTTGCCAACAAGCTGCTGGTACTCATTGATGGCCGTAGTGTTTACACACCACTGTTCGCCGGGGTCTACTGGGATAACCAGGATGTAGTACTGCAGGATGTAGAACGAATTGAAGTCATCCGTGGTTCGGGCGGAACCCTGTGGGGTGCCAACGCGGTCAATGGTGTCATCAACATTATTACCAAATCATCGGCAGACACTCAGGGCGACATGGCATCCGTCGCTGCCGGCAATGAAATCAAGGGTATCGGTGTCGCACGTCATGGCGGCAAGTTCAGCAACGGTGCGAACTACCGCGTCTATGCCAAATATTCTGATTATGCTGAAGGCTACAGTTCTGGCGACGCACATGATGACTGGCGTACCGGACAGCTGGGCTTTCGTTCTGACTGGGTACAGACAGACCGTGATTCGATAACTTTTCAGGGCGATTACTACCAGGGCAAGGCCGGCCAACAGGTCAGCATACCAACCGGACCGCCCGGTCCGCCACCAACGACCATCAACCAGGTGGTTGATGACACAGAAACCAACGGTGGCAACCTGTTGTTCCGCTGGTCGCATATGATCGACAGGTCAGCCGACTTTGCCCTGCAGGTTTACTACGATCATGTCGGGCTGGATGGCGAGGTACTGTACGAAGACCGCGACACCTTTGATATCGATTTCCAGCAGCGCTTCCACTGGATGGAAGCCCATGATGTGGTGTGGGGATTTGATTACCGCTTTACGCATGATAATTCGGACAACAACCAGACATTCGAACTTGATCCATCAACACGCAGCGTCAAGCTGTACAGCACGTTTGTGCAGGACGAAATCCGCCTGCGGGACAATCTGCGTCTTACGCTCGGCACAAAACTGGAACACAACGATTTCACCGGCTTCGAGTATCAGCCGAATGTGCGCCTTGCCTGGGCACTGAACAGTGCGCAAACCCTGTGGGGGGCCGTCTCCCGCGCCGTGCGCACACCGGCACGCGGTGAAAGCGACGTCATGTTGCGACTGGTGCCATCGCCAGCAGCCGACCCCGGCATACCTGTCTATGCAGAAGGCGATGATGATTATGACTCGGAAGACCTGATCGCCTACGAACTGGGCTACCGCCTGAACTATCACAACAGCTGGTCATTCGATGCCGCTGTGTTCTATAACGATTACGACCAGTTGCGCACACTCGATCCGAATGTTGACCCGGGACCACCCCCCGACGTTCGACTGCCCTTCGATAACAATATGAGTGGCGAGACCTATGGACTGGAACTCGCCTCGCAGTGGCAGGTACGCAATGGCTGGCGCCTGAATGCCAGTTACTCCTGGCTGGATATGAAACTGCGTCTCGACAGCAACAGCGCTGACACTGTATCCAAAAGTTCCGCAGATGCCAGTCCGTCCAGCAAGGCCGCTATCTGGTCAGCCTTTGACTTTGGCAACAATCTGCAATTTGATGCAGCCCTGCGCTACGTGGGTGACATTGAAGTCAACGGCGTCGGGATCGACAGCTACGTTGAAGCAGACCTGCGACTGGGCTGGGAAGCCAGACCCGGGCTGGAACTGTCGCTAATCGGTCAGAACCTGCTGGACAATCATCACCCTGAATTCCTGCCTGACTTTATCCAGACACAGCCGACTGAAGTCGAGCGCAGCATTTATGGCCGGGTAACCTGGAACCTCTAGTTATGAAACTGTCCGGGCACCATACAGTGTTACAAGTCATACGGTCGACAATGGCAGCATTGCTGATCGCGCTGTTATCAACACCGGCTACCAGCATGGCTGATGAAGCCCCGGATACCGAATACCGCATAAAGGCCGCCTTTCTGTACAACTTCTCCCGTTTCACTGTCTGGCCGGAAGAGACGCTGCAGGGCCGCAGCGAGTTCTCCCTGTGCACACTGGGCAGCACCCGGTTCAGGGAACAACTGGACACCCTTGCCGGGAAAACCGTGCACAACAAAACAATCGTAGTGAAGCATTTTGACAGTATGGAAGATGTACTGGATTGCCAGCTGGTCTTTATTGGCGAACTGGATGATCTAACCGAGACCCTGTGGACGCTAAAAGCACAACCTGTGCTGACCGTCAGCAATGATGAAGGCTTTACAGAAGATGGCGGCATCATTCAGTTCAAGCTGATCGACAACAAGATTCGCTTCAGAATAAATGTCGATGCTGCCAAAAGCAGCAGACTCGCAATAAGTTCAAAACTGCTTTCACTGGCCATCAACGTTACCGGTATCCGCTAAGGAATAAAGATGAAAAGACTGGGTAACATATCGATACGCTGGAAACTGACCCTGCTGATAGTCACCATCAGTTCTGTTTCATTGTTACTGGCCAGTATCGCTTTTATTACCAGCGACCGAATCAATACCCAGCAAACCGTCAGCAACAATTTATTCAGCATGGCGGAAATCATTGCCGCGAACAGCAGTGCTGCACTGCTGTTCGGCGATACCGTTGCCGCAAAGGAAACACTTGGATTGCTGCAGTCACAACAGCATATTCAGGCAGCCGCCATCTACGGCATGGAAGAGAAGGTATTCGCCAGCTACAGAAAGAGTGGCATAACCATCGACCTGCCGAGTGCAGACATACAATCCGAAAACACACTGTTCTGGGGTGATCACGTCGAGCTGTTCACCCACATTAACTACGAAGGCGAGCAAATAGGTGTGATTTATCTGCGCTCGGACATGAAAGCCGTGCATGACAGGCTAATCTGGTTTCTCGGCATTGTTGCCGTGGTACTACTGGTATCACTGCTGATTACTTTTATACTCAGCACAAGGTTACAATGCCTCATCACCGATCCGCTGCTGAGACTGTCTGCGACTGCACGACAAATAAGAGTCGAAAAAAACTATTCCCTGCGAGTCATCGGTGAAGGCAGGGATGAACTCGGCAACCTGATCACCGACTTCAATGCCATGCTCGACGAAATCCAGTCGCGCGACACTGAACTCAGCGAGCATCACAGCCTGCTTGAAGAGCGCGTCGCACAGCGCACCAGGGAGCTGGAGATAGCCAACTCAAAACTCGCCACTTCCAGGGACCATGCAGAATCTGTCGCAAAGCGCATGGAGCATTTCGCCTATCATGACGCCCTCACCGGCCTGCCAAACCGTATCCTGCTGAATGATCGCATCACCACGGTACTGGCACATGCACGCCGCAACCAGGGAATGGTCGCGCTGCTATTCCTTGATCTTGATCGCTTCAAGATCATCAATGATTCACTGGGACATGCCGTCGGTGACCAGCTGTTACGCGTCATTGCCCGCCGCCTGGGTAATTGTATACGCGAGGAAGACACGGTCGCACGACTGGGTGGTGATGAATTCATGGTGGTACTGCCAAAGATCAGCGGCTCCTCGGATGCCGGACGAATTTCCAGAAAGATTATCGACAGCCTGATCGACCCGATTTCCTGCAATGGTCACGTACTAAACATAACTACCAGTATCGGTATCAGCATTTACCCCTATGACGGTACCGACTCGGAGACACTCATAAAACATGCCGACATCAGCATGTATCGCGCCAAGGAACTGGGGCGCAACAAGGCGGTTTACTTCACAGCAGAAATGAATGCCGGCTCCAGAAAGCAACTGGCACTGGAAACCAATCTGCGACAGGCCATTGCGAAAGATCAGCTTAAACTCTTTTATCAGCCAAAAATCGACATTTCCAGAAACACTATCATTGGCCTGGAAGCACTGCTGCGATGGGAACATCCCACCATGGGCATGATCAGTCCAAGGGAATTCATTCCGGTTGCTGAAGACAGCGGTCTGATTATACCCATTGGCGAATGGGTACTGAATACCGCCTTCACACAACTGAAGCAATGGCACAATGCCGGTTTCCACGATCTCACTGTCGCCGTAAACCTGTCTTCCGCACAGCTCTCCCGGCCCGGCTTTGAAGGCGTCGTCAAGCAGGCGCTGCAGGCGGCAGGCGTGGATGCCTGCATGACAGAACTCGAGATCACCGAGAACCTCGCGATGGACAACATTGAGTCCGCGATTGCCATTCTTGAAAAACTTAAAAAACTCGGCATCAGCATCGCCATGGATGATTTTGGCACCGGTTACTCATCACTGAGTTATTTACGGCGATTGCCCGTCGATACTGTCAAGATCGACCAGTCCTTTGTGCGTGAAATACCCGGCAGCCAGGAAGACACCCTGATCGTGCAAACCATTATCGCCATGGCACACAGTCTGGGCCTGTCCCTGATTGTGGAAGGTATCGAGAACGTCAAACAACTGAACTTCTTCAAACAGCAAGGCTGTCATATCGTGCAGGGCTTTCTTTTCAGCAAACCGGTTGAAGCCGGTGAAATACTCAACATGCTAACCGCACAGTCAGTCCCTGGCACCATCAACCTGGTGAATTAACGCCCCGCAGAAGCACCCGGAACCCCGCCAGCTTCGCTACCTTCTGATAAATTCCGGCGGCAGCGTTGCGTAGGGTGGTGGCGATGGAAAATAGTAACCATCATAAGTGTATGCAGGCGCTACCGGACTGTAGCCATAAGCGGGATATGACGGCGCCATGAGGCCGGGATAAGCGGGTGGATAGGAGCTGTAACGCGCGTGGTCATTCGACTTACTGCCGAATGAAAAACAAAATGCAGATGCTGTTGCAGGCACCGCGGCAACCAGCAATACCAGTATCGGAAATTTCACTACCAGACCCTGTCTTCTGTCCTTCATAACCTTCTCCCGTTACATCAGTTGATAAGGCGCCTCATCCGACAGGTTCAGTACCCGGGAGACAACCTTGACGGCCTCCTCGACAAACACGTCAAGATCCGCCCATTGCTCCGAGTGCCCGATAATTTCTTCCCCGTCCTGCATGATAATACGCATGTCATAACCTGAACCGGCTGCCCGCTCCGCCGTAAGATAGAGACCAGGCTCGGAATTCTGCCCCTGAATAACAGCCATTACATAGGCATAGCTGACGTTGTTGCTGCTCTCAATATCACCCAAAACAGTCAGGGTAAACTCACCGTAGCTGTAACGACGCACCGGGATAGCCGTCT
>JAQBDO010000049.1:0-2656 GCA_032124375.1 Gammaproteobacteria bacterium | reverse complement strand
TGGCGAGAGTCTTATTCCCCTGATGGGCGAATTGATTGACCGCTCTGGTGCGCGCGGTATTAAGGAAATAGTTATCGGTCTGTCGCACCGGGGGCGCCTCAGGGTACTGGTTAATATCCTCGGTAAAGTACCCTCGGATCTGTGTGCGGGGTTTGAGGATGTGCATGACCGGCCACTCATCTCCGGTGATGTAAAATACCATCAGGGCTTTTCATCCAATATAAAAACGCCGGGTGGTCTGGTTCACCTGGCGCTGGCATTTAATCCCTCCCACCTGGAGATTGTCTCGCCGGTTGTGCAGGGCTCGGTGCGCGCGCGTCAGCGGCGCTATGGCGATCAGGAAGGCAGCAAGGTACTGCCGGTGGTAATCCATGGCGATTCAGCATTTGCCGGTCAGGGTGTTGTGATGGAAACCTTTAACATGTCGGGCCTGCGTGGTTACACGACACACGGAACAGTGCACCTCGTCGTCAATAACCAGATCGGATTTACCACCAGCCACGTTAAGGACTCGCGTTCGACCCTGTACTGTACTGACGTGGCGAAGATGGTTGATGCGCCCATTTTTCATGTTAACGGTGATGATCCAGAGGCGGTGCTGTTTATTACGCAGGTTGCACTGGACTATCGCATGCAGTTCAAAAAAGATGTCGTTATTGACCTGGTGTGTTATCGCCGCCATGGACACAATGAGGCCGACGAACCGGCTGCTACACAACCCATGATGTACCATGATATCCGCTCTCTGCCAACGGCTCACAGCCTGTATGCGCAACGCCTGGCGGACGAAAATATTATTGCACCGGATGCTGCTGAACAGCTGGCAGTCAGTTATCGCGATCTGCTCGACGCCGGCAGCAGCGTGACTCCCAAGGTGCTGTTGCACCAGCCAATTGCCCCGGGCGTTGCCGTTAACTGGAAGTACTATGTGGGTCACAATTGGCATATGGACTGTAATACAGCGGTGCACATGGAAACGCTGGAAATGCTATCCGCCTGCCTGCAGCAATTGCCTGCGGGTTTTGAACTGCATCCACGGGTAGCCAGGATAATGGATGACCGTCGCAAGATGGCAGCCGGTGCACTGCCCCTGGACTGGGGCTTTGCCGAGTCACTGGCATATGCCAGTTTGTTACATGCTGGTTTTGCGGTACGCATTTCAGGGCAGGACAGCGAGCGCGGTACTTTCTTTCACCGCCATGCCGTGTTGTATAACCAGGTTGACGGGGAAAGCCATGTGCCGTTGCAATATATTGCGCATGATCAACCCCGGTTTGAGGTGTACAACTCGCTGTTATCAGAAGAAGCAGTGCTTGCGTTTGAATACGGTTACGCGACCACCGAGCCGGAAACACTGGCAGTGTGGGAGGCGCAATACGGTGACTTCGCAAATGGGGCCCAGGTTGTCATTGATCAGTTTATAACCTCCGGTGAGGCGAAATGGGGTCGCCTGTGTGGACTGACACTGTTGCTGCCGCACGGTTATGAGGGCCAGGGGCCGGAACATTCTTCCGCACGTCTCGAACGTTTTCTGCAGCTGTGTGTCGCCCACAATATTCAGGTGTGTAACCCGACCACCCCGGCACAAATGTTTCACATGCTGCGTCGCCAGATGCTCAGACCGCTACGCAAGCCGCTGATCGTGATGGCACCCAAGAGTCTGTTGCGTCACAAGGCGGCGGTATCCAGCCTCGATGAACTCTCAATCGGGGTGTTTCAACCGGTTATTGGCGAGGTGGAACAGACGGACCTGTCCGGCATAACCCGGCTGGTGTTGTGCAGCGGCCGGGTATATTACGATTTGCTGGAAAAACGCCAGGCGGAGAATATCGACAATGTCGCGTTGCTACGGCTGGAGCAACTGTATCCTTTTCCATGGCGCCTGTTGCGCCAGGAACTGAGCCGCTACCCGGCGGTCAGGGAGTTTGTCTGGTGTCAGGAAGAACCGCAGAATCAGGGTGCATGGCATGCGACACGGCATAAACTGGAAGAGGTCATTGGTGAGGGAAACAAACTTGTCTATACTGGCCGCGGGGCATTGTCTGCACCTGCAGTCGGTTATGCCCGCGTACATGTGGAGCAGCAAAAGTCGTTGATAAGCGATGCATTGGGGCTGGGGAACAGTGATTTTCAAAAGTGCCAGTGACGGGGGCGGGACGCATGGCACCTGAAGTAAAAGTACCGGTATTGCCGGAGTCTGTCAGTGATGGCGTGGTGGTCTGCTGGCACAAGCAGGCCGGCGACAGAATCAAACGCGATGAAGCGCTGGTTGATATCGAAACAGACAAGGTGGTGCTGGAGGTGCCGGCACCTGCTGACGGCATACTGGAAAAAATCCTGTTCGCTGATGGTGACACGGTCACCTCGGACCAGGTGCTTGGTGTTATTAAGACAAATGGCGCCGGCACGCCGGCAGCTGTGACGGCTGGCGAGCCTGACAGTGTGCCGGTTGAGAGGTCTCATGGTTCGGGGCCCGCGGCGCGCAAACTGGTTGCCGAGAACAGCCTGGACCCCGGGCAGATCAAGGCGAGCGGCAAAGGCGGTCGCGTTACCAAGGGTGATGTACTGGCGCATCTTGAATCCAGCCAGCCGGCACCGATGGTTGCCAAACAACAGCCTGAAACACCGAAGCCACCGGCAGCGCCGGTAATAACAC
>JAQBDO010000048.1:0-3387 GCA_032124375.1 Gammaproteobacteria bacterium | reverse complement strand
ACCAGTAACAGGAACAATACTCCTGCCTGCTTAACACCACTGCATACGGGGTTCCCGATCAAGCTCATCTTTACACAAGGTCCGTCCATCACGACACGTTTGATCGTGCTGGTTGCTCTCTCTACCGTGCTTATGGTGATGGACCACAAGTACAAAAGCCTGGAGTCAGTGCGCAGCGCCCTGTCGGTAGTGGTCTATCCAATCCAGCTGAGCGTGGATTTCCCTGGTTCAGTCTCCGACTGGTTCAGTGAGTCACTGGCGACACGCCGCAAACTACAGGAAGAAATTGACAGCCTGCGTACCCAGCAACTCATGCAAAAAACTCAAATGCAGAAACTGGCGGCACTTGAGGTAGAAAATATTCGCTTGCGTGAACTGCTGGATTCATCCTTTAAAGTCGGCGAGAAGGTGCTGATTGCAGAGTTGATGTCAGTCAATCTGGACCCCTACAAACACCAGGTTGTCATCAACAAGGGAGAACTGCACGATGTATATCCCGGCCAGCCACTGGTCGATGCGCATGGCGTCATGGGGCAAATTGTTCATGTCGGACCCTATACATCAACCGCCATCCTGATCACCGACACCTCTCACGCGCTGCCGGTGCAGGTCAATCGCAACGGCCTGCGCTCCATTGCACTGGGCAGTGGCAGCATTAACAGACTGGAACTGCCCTACATACCCAACAGCGCAGATATTCAGCCAGGTGACCTGTTAATGACATCCGGTCTTGGCGGACGCTTCCCGCCGGGCTACCCGGTCGCTACCGTGGAAAGCGTCAACCATAACCCGGGGAGTGCCTTTGCCCAGGTGATTGCCACCCCGCTTGCCCATCTGAACAGCAGCCGCGAGGTGCTACTGGTGTGGGTCAATGCAGCCGCCAGCGTGGTGTCAACAGAAAACATACCGGTTGAAGAGCAGATCCCCAACCCGGAAATAACTGACAGCGCCGTCGAAGCGGCAACCGACGGCAGTGCCCCCGTAACAGACACCGCGGCGGACGCAGAATGATTACCGGTAACCATCACGGTGGCGGCGTCATTTTGTTCACCTTCATTATTGCCCTGCTACTGACAGTCGTGCCGTTGCCCGACTGGGCCCGCTATCTGCGTCCGGACTGGGTTGGCCTGGTACTGATTTACTGGTGCATGGCGTTGCCGGAACGGGTCGGTGTAACAACCGGCTGGTTTATGGGACTACTGGTCGATCTGCTGACAGGCACAGTGCTTGGACAACACGCACTGTCATTAACAGTGGTTGCCTACCTGACACTCAAGTTTCACCAGCGGCTGCGACTGTTTCCGGTGATACAACAGGCACTGACGATACTGGTACTGCTGATCCTGCACCAGTTACTGGCCCTGTGGATCAGCCGCATCATTGGCCGACCGCCTGCGCCGTGGGATTTCTGGATGCCTTCACTGCTGGGCATGCTGCTGTGGCCACCGGTCTACTCCCTGCTGCGCGGCATGCGTCGCGGCTTCCGGGTTAACTAGGCATAACCGCATGCTGGGTAAGGTACATCTTAAAGATCATCTGTTTGAGTCCCACCTGATCACCAACCGGGCATTACTGCTGCTGCTCGCAGGCGGGTTGCTGTTATCCGTGCTGTTAATCCGCCTGCTTTTCCTGCAAGTGGTCTGGCACGACCACTTCACGACACTCTCCGAAGACAACCGCGTAAAACTGCTGCCACTGCCGCCCAATCGCGGCCTGATCTATGATCGCAACGGCATCCTGCTGGCCGAGAACCTGCCTTCCTACCGCCTGGAAATCACACCGGAACAGGTTGATGATATGGGCGCGACCCTGAACGCACTGGAAGACATTATTGAGATTCGCGACATTGATCGCAGCCGCTTTGAAAAACTGCTGGCGCGCAAACCGCGCTTTGAAGCCATCCCGCTGCGCTTTCATCTGAACGACGAAGATGTCGCACGTTTTTCAGTGAACCGTCATCGCTTCCCCGGGGTGGATATCACTGCCGGTCTTGCGCGGCATTACCCGCGGGGTCCACAGGCAGTCCATGCACTCGGCTATGTTGGCCGTATTGACGAAAAGGCGCTGCAGGTGCTCGACAGTTCCAATTACCGCGGCACCAGCCATGTCGGTAAAAACGGCATCGAGAAGACCTATGAAGAACTGTTGCACGGCAAGGTAGGCCTGCAACAGGTAGAAACCACGGCACAGGGACGCATCATCCGCGTCCTGAACCGCACTCCGCCGGTCTCTGGCCGCAATATCTACCTGACGATTGACTCCCGCGTGCAGACAGCGGCAGAAAAGGCATTTGGTGATTACTCCGGCGCAGCCATTGCCATCGATCCCAACAACGGCGATATCCTCGCGTTCGTCAGTCTGCCCACCTACGACCCGAACCCGTTTGTTAATGGTATTGATTATGATGATTACGCTGCACTGAGAAATAATGACAAGGAGCCGTTGTTCAACCGGGTGCTGCGTGGCCAGTACCCGCCCGGCTCCACAATCAAGCCGTTTATGGGACTGGCAGGCCTGGAAACCGGCACCACCAGCACGCATTCCAAAACCTATTGCCCTGGCTTTTACATGTTGCCCGGCAGGGACCGCAAGTACCGCGACTGGAAACACAGTGGCCACGGCACCGTCGATCTGAACGCCGCCATTACACAATCCTGTGATGTCTACTTCTACGATCTCGCCCAGTCCATGGGCATTGACGGCATTCATGATTATCTGCAGCACTTCGGTTTTGGCAAGGCCACCGGCGTTGACATCCAGGGGGAACTCTCGGGATTGTTGCCCTCGAAAGACTGGAAGCGCAGTCGTCGCAACCAGGCCTGGTTCCCCGGTGAAACCATTATTACCGGCATTGGCCAGGGGTTCTTCCTGACCACACCGATACAACTGGCAGCAGCAACTGCCGCACTTGCCAACGGCGGGCGCATGCTGAAACCACAAATTGTGCATGCCGAACAGGAAGCCGGCAGTGATGAGTTGATACCCCACCAGCCAAAACTGCTGGAGACAATAACAATCAACGAGCAGCAAAACTGGGATCATGTAATCGCGGCCATGACCGATGTCGTCCACAGTGCCCGCGGCACTGCCAGGGGTATCGGCAAGGACAGCCCCTACAAAATCGCCGGAAAAACGGGTACCGCGCAGGTCTATGGCCTGAAAGAAGAAGAAAAATACGATGCCTCAGCCATTGACGAGAAACTGCGTGACCATGCCCTGTTCGTCGCCTTTGCGCCGGTTGATGATCCAAAAATCGCTATTGCCGTTATTGTCGAGAATGGCGGCGGTGGTGGCTCCGTGGCAGCCCCGATAGCACGCGCCATCATGGACGCCTACCTGAATCCGGCACCCTCATGAGCATCGCCTTTTCCTCACACCGGGAAGATG
>JAQBDO010000047.1:0-5175 GCA_032124375.1 Gammaproteobacteria bacterium | reverse complement strand
TAATGTTGACCATTGACCTCAAATTTCTGGAGGCGCAAACACAAAACAAGAACAAGGGTGAAGACAATGACGTTTTTTTCACTGATGACAAGGGCACCATCCTGATTCACCAATCATCCACAGAGATCGGGAAAAGACTGTCTGCAGATCTGTTCAGCAGTTTAACGAAACAAGCCAATGCCAGCATCCAGGCAGGCGGGATTTACCTCGGTAAAGCTGCCCGCTTTCAGGCCATAAAACTGCAAAACCGTCTCTATGCCCTCGTAGTTAACCAGGAAAACAATCTACTGGCAAAGAGCGCCAGTCTCGGCTGGACCATTACCCTGATTACCTTTGGCGCCATCCTGCTGGCCATCACCTTTCTCTTCGGCATGCTCAGGAAGCTGCTCATCAAACCCATCCAGAAGCTCAGTCTCGCTGCTGGTGAGATAGGCCGTGGACAGCTGCTGGTACCGATTGACATTGAGTCCGATGATGAAATCGGGGAGCTCGCCAGCACATTCAGGGAAATGGGCAAGAACCTGCATCATTATCATGAACAGGTACGCTACGTGGCATACCATGACAGCCTCACCGGTCTTCCCAACCGCTTGATGTTCAAAAACTATCTGGACAGGGCAGCCGCAGAAGCGCGCCGTGACATGCAGGGACTGTCCATACTGTTTATAGATCTCGACAACTTCAAGCGCATCAATGACACACTGGGGCATCAATCCGGCGACAAACTGCTGACCGCTTTTGCCGACCGACTCTCGAAACAACTGCGGCAAACAGATATTGTTTCCCATTCAACCGAAGAAGAAGCCTCCAGGGTAATCGCAAGACTGGCGGGTGACGAGTTCATTATCCTGCTGCCCAGAATCAGTGGACCCGGTGAATCACAAAAAGTGGCCAGTCGTATCCTCGAGTCTCTCGCAGAACCCTTCATCATCTCCATGCAGGAGCTGTTTGTCAGTGCCAGCATCGGTATCGCCATGTACCCGGAAGACGGTGAAACCGCCGGTGAACTGTTAAAGAACGCAGATATCGCCATGTACCACGCCAAAAATCTTGGCCGCAACAACTTCCAGTATTACTCCAGCAAGCTGAATGAAGCAGCCGCTGAGAAGCTGAAAATAGAGAGCAAGCTGCGTCATGCACTGGAGAATAATTCTTTGGAATTGCATTACCAGCCACAGGTAAATCTTGCCACAGGAGAAATTTCAGGGGTCGAGGCACTGTTACGCTGGGACGACCCGGATCTTGGCAAGATTACACCGGACGTGTTTATACCGATTGCCGAGGAGTTCGGTCTGATCGTGCAAATAAGCGAATGGGTCATCAATGAAGCCTGTCGCCAGGCCCAGCAATGGACCATGGCGTATAATCTGCCCATCACCATGTCAATCAACATCTCTGCCGTTCATTTTAACAACCAGAATCTTGAAAGCGTGATTGCAAATGCCCTGAAGACAACCGGACTGGACCCCAGGCGACTGGAACTGGAACTGACTGAAACAAGTATTCTGCAGGACCTGAGCCAGGCCACCGAAACCCTGGAAACATTCAAGAACATGGGACTGAAACTTGCACTGGACGATTTCGGAACCGGATACTCGTCGCTCAGTTACCTGATGAAACTTCCCTTTGACAAGCTCAAGATTGACCAGAGTTTTATCCGCAACCTGAAATCTGAAACCAAGGGCACAGCAATTGTTGCTGCCATTATCAGGATGTCACACAGTCTCGGCCTGTCAGTCATCGCAGAAGGTGTTGAGCAGGAAGAACACATGCAGATTTTATTGCAGATGCACTGCGATCATGTGCAGGGCTATTACATATCCCGGCCGGTAACTGCAGATCAATTCGAAGGCTTCCTCCGGCAAAGAACAAAACAATATGCGTAACTGTACTACCTCGACTGCGTCGCCGGAAAACACAGAAATACAATAGTCACAAGAAACATCGCAAGAGAAATACCCTTTCATCCCAGCAACGGATTACGCTCACTCAGATGAACAGCCAACACAGGCAAACTCGGGTCCTGCTACACAATCAACTCAGCACACCAATCTCGGTATTTGCCTTGCGTAAATTTCTGGTAAATATTCGTAACAGATTTCCCAGCACCTTGGCCTTGACCGGACTGTGATTTTCCATCATGGCATCGAAATCGTTGATATCCAGCTTGTAGCAGAGTGCATCCACATCTACGGTCACGTCCGCTGAACGTTCAGCGCGTTCAATCCATGCCATCTCACCGAATACCAACCCTTGCGACAGGGTGGCCAGGCGCTTGATTTTGCCGTCTGAGAGGGCAATTTTTACACTCACCTGTCCCTGCGCGAGCAGGTATAACTGACTGGCAGGTTCACCCTGGCTAATAATCGTCTCACCCTGCCTGTAGGACTGCTGCGTCAGCCTGTTCCTGATCACATCGATTTCGTCCGCACTCAGCGTATCAAACAGCTCAAAGTCTTCCAGCGGAACGGGAGCAGCAACACCCTCCGCCCTGTCCAGTATCCGATTCTCGCAATACTCCAGCGCGTAGTCATCTTCAAAGCTCAACCACTGCGCCCTGCTGCCGTCCTGCATATGCCTGCAAATATACTTGCCAAGCTCCGGATAGGGGTCGCAATTTGAAAACACCAGCTGCTTGTTCACATCCGCAAGTTTCAACAATAACTGGTAAAACAGGCGGCAAGTACTCTGGTCAAGAGTCAGCACATATTTAAGATCGACAATAAAGAAATCCGCCTCCTCAACCTTGTTGGCAATTTCATTTATTATGACTTCTGACGTGGAAAAATTCAGATCACCCTGAATTTCATAGACCTGTATACAATACCCTTCCAGCTGCAGACGGCTACGTTCAGCACTGGCACGTATGTGTTTTGATGTAATATGACCACCAGTATAAGACCGGCGGATGACTGACTTTCCAGGTTGCACGACGTTGAACATATGCAGGTTGAAGTCCATGGAAATTCTGTTACAGACCTCGATTCCCCGGACACTGTTACCGCGTTTGTCCAACGGCGGCGAAAATACACCGATACCCAGCTTGCCGGGAAGCACGGCAACAATGCCGCCGGCGACGCCGCTCTTCGCAGGCATGCCAACCTTGTATATCCATTCTCCAGCATAGTTATACATGCCACAGGAACCCATCACGCTAAGCACGTTTTCCACATACTCACCCCGTATGGCACGCTTCTGTGTCAGGGGGTTGATACCTGCGTTTGCGAGGCTTGCGCCCATAATTGCAAGATCACGACAGTTGACTGATACCGAGCACTGCCTGAAATAGAGTTCAAGCGTGTCGGACGGACCATCCTCGAGAATATTAAAATTTCTCAGCATGTAACCAATCGCCCGGTTGCGATGCCCGGTTTCGCTTTCAGACTGGTAGACTGACTCCTCTACTCCCAGGGTACGACCAGCATAGGCTGACATCATATCCATGACCCTGGCCAGTTTTTTCTCCTTGTCATGCCCCATGATCTGACCGGCCGCGGCGATGGCACCGGCATTGATCATTGGATTGGCAGGCTGGCCGGTATCCGGATCCAGACTGATGGAATTAAAGGCATCACCGGTGGGTTCAACACCGATCTTTTCAAGTATGTCCTTGCGGCCGTTATCCTCCAGGGCAAGCCCATAGACAAACGGTTTTGAAATTGACTGGATCGTGAACTCCTGTCGACTGTCTCCAACTTCATATATATTGCCTTCGGTTGTTGCTATGCAGATCCCGAACCAGTCGCCGTTCGCCTTGGCAAGCTCGGGTATATAGTTTGCTATCTCACCCTCATCGATATTGGCGAACTGTTCCCTGAGCTCATGCAGATAGTCCATGATCGGGGAATAAACGTGAGCATCCACAGCTACGTCAGATGCAGCTTGACTGTTATTTTTCATTTGGCTGTCCACATGCAGTACTGCCTTCAGACCTCTTCACAACAATGTGCCACCGCATCCTGTTGCATCGGCGGCCAAATATCCCTCTGTGCCAGGCCACATCGATCACTTGCACCTTCATGTTGGCCGGGTCGAGTTCCATGTGAGGGGCAGGATGTGTGCCCTTGCGGGGAATGACAGCAGGCCAGGATTCGAATCCGACATAATTACCCTCTATAGATGCGGACCCCTCGTTGGCTGCACGCAATCGACTACTCCTGTAGGGGCAAGGAACATGCCATATCATTGGATATCACTAAACGTTTCCGAAATGGGCACAGGAAAAATACACAGCGAGACATCTTATTATTAAATCCCAAATAGTTACTCTAACTTGTCGATCTATGCCGGGCAGGCTAAAAGCATCCTCACGAAGCCCTCATGCAACCCCCGCCCTGTGATATAACTGTGCAAAAATGCAGTGTGCGCACCGCAACGGTGCACGCCAGCAGGCAACGAAACCGCCACAACAAACAACTCGCCACCCGCGACAGCAAGCAACGCACCTCAATTTTCTCTACAAGCCCATGTATTAATAAAATATCTTTCCACTACCCGACAACAGACAGACAGCTGAATCGATCGGATGACGGCAATCCCGGCGTTTGCCCCTTCGCGGCACGCTTTCTGCATCAGCCTGACACGTTAGATTAAAACCACGCCTGATACAGGCCACCAACTCGTGCCTGTACGCGTGCATGGTTATCGGGCATGCCCGGGAGAGCAGGGAATGAAAATACAGCAGCAGTCCGTCATGCCGGTATTCGCCGGCGACCTCAATCGTACCGGACTGGACAAAACATCGATCAAGCACGCCTTCCTTGATCACCTGTTCTTCCTGCAAGGAAAATTCCCCTCCATCGCCACCTTCAACGACTACTACATGGCACTCTCCTACGTGGTGCGGGATCGCCTGCTGCATCGCTGGATCAATACCGCCGCAACCTATACCCAGGAGGGTTCGCGTACCGTGGCCTACCTGTCTGCCGAATTCCTGATGGGACCGCACCTGGGTAATAACCTGGTCAACATGGGCATTACCAACGCCACCCGGGATGCCATGAAGGAACTCGGACTGAACCTTGAAGAGATGCTTGGCCAGGAAGAGGAGCCAGGGCTGGGTAATGGCGGCCTGGGACGACTCGCGGCCTGTTACCTCGATTCGCTGGCGACACTGGAGATGCCTGCGCTTGGTTATGGAATACGCTATGAATACGGCATCTTTCACCAGGTCAT
>JAQBDO010000046.1:0-7327 GCA_032124375.1 Gammaproteobacteria bacterium | reverse complement strand
TCAGGCATAAAAATTTACTATGTATACTGGACTGCTGCGTTTGCCAACATATTTTTACGTTTATCGAATGCGCAGCTTAAAACTTTAAGTCGTGTCCCGGGAAATGCCAACCGGCCGAGACAGGGCTTTTTCCGGGCGGTTGACTCGCATCCCCCTTTGTATTTATTTGCCCTGAGCAAACGATCTCTATTATTAATCGTCAGCACCATTTTTTTTGTTTATCGCACCCTGCAACAGACTGAAAATGGCTTGCTGCTAAATTCAGGCCGGGAGCCAGGTGCCGCCAGGTGTTTTCCAGATATTACGTCTCAGTGGAGCACGCTAACGATGTTATATCCTGCAAGTTATGGACACGACCGAATGACGCCAGGTTAAGCATCTTTTGCATGAAGCGTCCGCGCGTGGATCTGTGTTCTAACAGGGCTAACTGATTAACAGACAGTGCCAAATGTTCTTAACCTGGCACCATTCTGAACATAACCCATTGATCCCGGGGTCTGCCGGCCTTGAAGTGGTTTACCAGGACGAGGCCAGCGGCACGGGAGTTATTTATCACCGAGCCTCCGTGCGTGGCGATGTCATTGCCCGCATGAACGGAGAATTCAACGAGTTCCTGCTACCCTGAGGGATCAACAGAAGCCGCCACCGGTGCCGACATAAACTGCACCGGCACCTCCCCGAGCGAGCCCCATACCCCAACCGACACGCTGGTTTAACTTGCGTGCCAGTAGCTGTGCAACTCATCCACCACGATCGGCATCAGGGCGATTGCCAGCAAATTCTGAGCCGTACCCACAGTAGCAATCGTAATTGGAGGCAAACCCGGCATGAGTTGATCCATGTCAATTCATATTGGATCCAGACAATGGAAAATCAGGCACTGATATCGGCAACACTATCTTCAAGGAAGCGATGACCCAACACATTGTTTTTGATGCTGACCTGATCAAACGCTATGATCAGACGGGTCCGCGCTATACCTCCTATCCGACCGCAGCCCAGTTTCACCCGGGTATATCGGAAGATGATTACCGCAAGTGGGCAAAACACAGTAACGAGGACCCGATTCCGCGACCCCTGTCGCTGTATTTTCACATCCCGTTCTGCGACACGGTATGTTATTACTGCGCCTGCACCAAGGTGGTCACCAAAGACCACCGCCGCGCCAGTGACTACCTCGACTACCTCTGCAAGGAAATCGCGCTGCAGGCAAAACTGTTTGATTCCGACCGCAGGGTCGAACAGCTGCACTGGGGCGGCGGCACACCTACCTTCCTTGATAACGACCAGATCCGCAAGCTGACAGAAGTCACTAATAAACACTTTTCCCTGTATACCGATGACATTGGCGAATACTCGATCGAGATCGACCCGCGCTCGGTCGATGCGGAAAAACTGCGGGTACTGCGCGAAGCGGGTTTCAACCGAATCAGTCTCGGTGTACAGGACGTCAACACCGAGGTACAGAAGGCCGTCAACCGCCATCAGAGCCAGGAACTGACATGGAGTGTGGCCAGAGAGGCGCGTGAGCTGGGCTTCAAGTCTATCAATATGGACCTGATGTACGGCTTGCCCTACCAGTCAGTCGCCAGCTTTGAGCAGACCCTGGATACCGTGATAGAGATGGACCCGGAACGAATCGCTGTCTATAACTATGCGCACCTGCCGGAACGTTTCAAACCACAGCGCCGCATTGACGAAGCTACCCTGCCCTCTGCCGATGAAAAACTTGCGTTGCTGCAACACACTATTGAACACCTGACCGGTGCCGGTTATATCTATATTGGCATGGACCACTTCGCCAGGCCCGATGATGAACTGGCTATCGCGCAGGCGAACGGCTCGCTGCAACGGAATTTCCAGGGCTACTCGACCCATTCGGAATGTGATCTCGTCAGCATGGGGATGTCAGCTATCGGACATGTTTGTGACAATTACAGCCAGAATGTGCGTGACCTGGACAGCTACTATGCACTACTGGATGCCGGCAAGCTGCCACTGGACCGGGGCATTGAACTGGAACCCGATGACCTGCTACGTCGCGACATCATTACCCGCCTGATCTGCAATTTCATCCTGGACATCAAGGCGCTGGAAGCAAGGTGGCATTTCGACTTCTGCACACACTTCAAGGCGGAACTGGAAGACCTGCAGAAAATGCAGGCGGATGGTTTGCTGCTGATAAAAGATGAAGTACTGCGGGTGTTACCGGCCGGCCGCTTGCTGGTGCGGAATATCTGCATGGTATTTGACCACTACCTGCGCAAGGGCAACAACCAATCACGCTTTTCCCGGGTTATCTAGCACTCTTTCAACCTGATAATAACGTATGCTGAACTGTATTATGCCGAGCGCCCGATTTATTTATCAGCCACGGAAGTACACGGAAAAAAGTATTTTATGGCATTTATTCTGCCGTGTTTTTCCGGGCCGGGTTTGCTAAAAATATCGTGCCAGCTCCATGCGCAGTCGAGTGTCGTCCTTGAAGCTGGCGGCATTGTTGTCGTTCGGTATGTTTGACAGTGCGCGGGCCTCGAGTGATAACTTCCAGTTGTCGCCAAAGCGCCGGCTTGCCTCTACGTTATAACCCTGACCACCCCCTTCCAGGTCGACAGTGACGCTGGCGAGCAGTTCTGTGCTCTGGGCATCATTGAGCGTCAGTCGGGCGCCCAGCACCAGGTCTCTCTGCCAGGGTGAAGTGAAGAATGGTTGGCCTTGCAGCGCCTTTGTCTGGTTTATCTCATCACCGCGGCTGTCATACAAATATTCCGTAATGACACCGATGTCCATCTGTGACTCAAACACGCCAACGAAGGTGTATTCATAACCGCCGGCCCATGAATAAAAGCGGTCACCCTGGCCGCTGCGTGTGACCGCCTCCAGTTTCCATAACCAGCTGCCATAAATGGCCTGTAGATCGACGCTGGTCTGGTCAATGATCTCGTAAAGCGGGCTAATCCCGCTGATTGTTCCGGTTGCCGGGTTGTACGCGCCTGGCTGGATCACAAAGCGCGGTTCGCGTGCGGTACCGTGGAACTGTGCAATGCCGACATCGACAGCACCAAAATAATGCGACCAGCGTAAAGCGAAATCGGTATGCAGTTCCTCGGCACCTGACTCGTACAAGGCATCATCGGTATCGATGACTACGCCGAAGCGGGGGCGGCCTTTCTTTGAAGCAAAGGTTCGTTCCCTGAATCCCGGTAGTACGAACAGGTCAACGACACCCCAGTCCCTGATCAGCGACAGGTTTACCATCGGCTGCCCGAGTTTGTCCTCACCGTCTTCGTTGACGACCAGGTCGGTCTGGTTGATGATGTCGACCAGATGCACGGATTCCGTCACTCCCCAGAAAACCTTGCTGACCCCGGCCGTTAGCTCCCAGTCATCCGCGGCGTGATTCCAGGAGAGTTCACGAATGTCGACGTGAGTTCGACGGTAGTCATGGTTGTCACCCAGTGCATAGGGTGTGAAGGTGAACAGGTCACTGCCTTCATTCCACTCATGGATGTACTCGGGTTCTGCTGCGACCGACAGATAGGTGCTGTACTGGGAAGAGAACTGCGGGTCCCTGGTAAATCCCAGAAACTCCCCGGCCACATAGCCACTCCATTCACCTGCTTGCACAGTGAGTGCAGGCAGCAGTAATGCGGCAATGGCCGAGAGGCGCTTCATGAGGGGCGGATGCTAGCGAGCGCGTTTCAGTGAGTTCTGATCGAAGTCACGATCAGACAGTTCGACGTCGAAATTGTAGTTCGACTGTAATAGCCTGGTGCTCTTGCCGGTCAGGTGATTGACCATGTGCATGTCATGGGCCCGGTAGAACTTGTCGAGATAAAGATTGAAGTCAGCCAGGACCAGTGTTTTCAGCAAGGCATTCTTGCGGTCGTAGTATTCAATCTTGCGTTCCTTGTAGTGTTCCTTGTCCATCCAGATGATTTGGCGCGTGTAGCCGGATTTCTTGTCGACCGGGTAACGCTCAAACACGAAAACATCCATGCCATCCAGGGTGTCATCTTGCAGAAATTTATACGTGTATTTCTCGACTTCCTGCGAGGTGATGTCTTCATAGGCGAATTCACTACCCATGAACGGTCCGGACTTGTTGTCAGAGGCAATGCGCTTGACGCGTTTTAGTGCAGGCAGGTACAGCCACTGGTCATCGGGGCCTTCCTTGTGGGTAAAGCTCAGCAGGGCGGTTCCCTTGACGTCACGTGGTTCATCGAAAATGGTCAGGCTCTTGTCACCATCGCCATCGACTTCCAGTGTTTTGGAACGAATCTCGCGGATACTCTCCTGCCCCTGTTTGTTCTTCAGGATCATCTTGACGTCATTGCTATAGTTTTTATAACCCGAGTCGCGCGTGTCGGCTTCCCGGGCGATGGCCAGACCCTGTTCTTCCGGGTCGCTGCCAGTACGCCCAGGGGCAACAGACACAGCAGGATAGCCGGCAGAAATTTAGCTGCAGTCATTATTGTTCTCCTGTAATTTGTAGCAATAGGGAAGTGGGGCAGCGTAGATAATAGTGCAATTGCCAGGGTAATGGCAGAGCCAGTAATATCAATAACTTACTGTGCTGCGCTGGTTGTAGCGTTGTGCTTCGGCCGTCTGGTGGTTGTCCACCTTGCAGCGCTTGTTCTCGTTCGCTAGCTCCTCCTTCAGCGCCTTGTTTCTGCGCGGGCTGGTATCGATCAGCGGGACATGATCCTACCGATGGCTGTATTCATGGATTTGTGGTGCATCACAGGCGCCGTCTATCAAATCATACGGTTACGCTTCGTTTTACCCGTCCTGCGGATGAAACGCGCTATTGAATAAAAGTCGTAGGACGGATAAAGAAGTGCAGCGACGTACCTGCCAGGATCAGCACTGCGTTTCTGGCGGGTACGCTGTGCTTTGCCGGTCCTGCAGGTAAAAAGCGTTATTAAATTAGCCGGAATCGTGTGGTTATTGGTCGAATGAATTCAGCCCAAACAGATTCGACAGATTTTCATCTGCAGGGTCAAATTTTTCGCTCAACGTACCCTGGAGCCAGGTTGAGCACAGCTGACTTTTGCTCTCAGGGGGTTGGAGTCTGGCATCAATACACTTTATAGTTGCGTCCACTTACAGGCAGGGACAGAGAATGGCTGATCGCAGATTACAGGTTTTCCACACGGTGGCACGCTTACTGAGCTTTACCAAGGCAGCAGAAAGCCTGCATATGACCCAGCCGGCCGTGACGTTCCAGGTGCGTCAGCTCGAGGAATATTTCAATACCCGCCTGTTTGACCGCACCCATAACCGCATCAGCCTGACCGACGCGGGCAAGCGGGTCTATGAGTATGCAGATCAAATTTTCGATCTGTATGCAAAAATGGAAAATGCCGTGCGGGATATGACCGGCGAAATCAGCGGTATTTTGATTATTGGTGCGAGTACCACGATTGCTGAATACATGCTGCCCGCGCTGCTCGGTGATTTCAAAAGAAAATATCCGGATGTCAACGTGCATCTCAAGGTGTCCAATTCAGACGGTATCGTCTCCATGGTGGAGAATAACGATATTGACCTGGGTGTTGTTGAATCGCCGGTATTGAACAAGAATCTGGTGGTTGAAAATTGCCGACATGATCGTCTGGTTGCGATTGTGCCGCCGCAGCACCTGTTGGCAACACGGCAAACGGTGAAGCTGGAGGAGTTGATGGATCATGCCTATATTGCCCGGGAAGAAGGCTCCGGTACGCGTGAAGTCATTCACGAGTACCTGACCAATGCCGGGATGAAGCCGGCAGATATTCACGTCGCCATGGAACTGGGTAGTCCCGAGGCGATCAAGGGCGCGGTGGAAGCGGGTATGGGTGTTTCCATTGTGTCTGAAGTCACTATCCAGAAGGAAAAACAGCTGGGTACACTGGTGGCGCTGGAACTGGAACCACCCATGGAACGACCGTTTTCCTTTGTACACCAGAAACAGAAATTTCGTCAGCGTGCCATGGATGAGTTACTTGAATTTGCGCGTGCCTACTGCCTGTCACACAAGAGCGACGGCTGATTCCGTTTTTTACCGGGCAGCGATGTCCATTATATCCCTGACCAAACACCGTTCTCCGGCGTAAGGCTTCTGCCTGGTATACCCCGGTTTTTTACAGGAATTTGCAGTTTACCGATGGTATCAACAGAGCAATATTTGACAGAACTGTTTCGGCAGCTATCAGCTGCAGATCAGTTGACCCTGCTTGCATTTGGCGAATTTCTTGCCGGCCGCAGTGGCGGCGGGGCTGCTGTACCCGGCACGGAAGCTGTTGTTATTCCTGATCCGCAGATCATTGAACGTCCGCCAGCCGAGTCTGTTGTAGCGGCCCTGAAACGGCTGTCGAAAACCTATCCGATGCTGGACAAGACCAAAACACTGGCTGCTACTTCTGACCTGGTCGCCACGCATATTATGAAGGGTGCAGACCCGGTTGAAGCCATTGATCAGCTGGAAGTTATCTTTCGATCACTGTTTGAAACACTCAAGGCCGGTGGTCATGAATAAGCACACGAATCTTCTGCGAGAATGGTACGAACGCTATAGTTCTGATCCCCAGGTCGTCATTCTCGGCGTGCTGCTGGTTGCCGGCTTCCTCATCATGCTGACGCTGGGAAAAATGCTGGCACCGGTGCTTGCCGGTGTGGTGATTGCTTACCTGCTGGATGGCCTGGTGGAGAAGTGTCAGCAGCTGGGTGCGCCGCGTTTATCTGCCGTGGTGCTGGTGTTTATCCTGTTCATGACGGTTTTTATCTTCACCCTGTTGTGGCTGCTGCCGCGCCTGTCCTACCAGCTGACACAGCTGGTGCAGGAGTTGCCACGCATGGTTGTCAGGGGACATGAACTGTTGCTGACGCTGCCGGAGAAATATCCGAACCTGTTTACCGAGGCACAGGTCGGTGACATCATTGCGGAAATTCGTGCCGATATCACTACCTGGGGGCAGCGCGTGCTGTCGTTGTCGCTGCCCGCCGTTTTCGGGCTGATGTCGATGATGGTCTACCTGATCCTGGTGCCGGTGCTGGCGTTTTTTTTCCACAAGGACAAGCACAGCATACGTGAATGGTTCAGCACCAGCCTGCCCCAGCAGCGACGGCTGGTGGATGAAGTGGCCCATGATGTTAACAGTCAGGTTGCCAACTACGTGCGTGGCAAGGTATGGGAAATTTTTATTGTTGGTGCGGCGGCCTATGCCACTTTCTCGCTGATGGGGCTGAATTACGCACTGTTGCTGGCGACCATCGTCGGGCTGTCGGTTATTATCCCTTATATCGGTGCCGCGGCAGCGACACTGCCAGTGGCGCTGATTGCCTG
>JAQBDO010000045.1:0-3740 GCA_032124375.1 Gammaproteobacteria bacterium | reverse complement strand
AACAAATGGTTCACGATTCATCTTGTTATGCGTATACTCGCGGTCAATAAAGGCTGACGATTGTATTCATCACTTGCATCATGGAACCCTGGACTGAATACACCCGTTTTTTTATCGCCCTGTTTGTCATACTCGACCCTTTCGCGGCAGTTCCGATATTCCTCGCACTCACCAGATCCTATAGCGCCAGCGAGCGTGGCCGTATTGCAAACATTTCCGCGCTGACTGTATTGCTTGTGCTGGTGGTCGTCGCACTAATCGGTGAAACTTTATTGCAGACGATGGGCACCAGTCTCGCTTCATTTCGTGTCGGCGGGGGCATTGTACTGTTGTTAATGGCTATTTCAATGTTAAACGGCCAAACCGGCACGGTACGAACCACACCGGAAGAAGAAGCTGAAGCCGAGAACCGTAGCGCCATTGCAGTGGTGCCATTAGCCATCCCGCTAATGGCGGGGCCAGGCTCTATAAGTACCGCCATTATTCAGATGCAACGCTCAGACACGGAATTTCACGGTCTGCTGGTGATACTCACTATTATCCTGGTGTGCGTACTACTGTGGCTTGTATTGCGACTAGCCACCATCATAGGCGAAGCCCTGGGGCACATTGGGCTCAACATTATCAACCGCTTGTTTGGCCTTATTCTTGCCGCTATTGCCGTGGAAATCATGGCGAACGGTTTAAGGGAACTGTTTCCAGCACTGACCGGGTGAGGGTTAAAAAAAAAAGCTGCCAGCAGAGAATTTACTGATTACCGAGGGCGGCAGCAGTGGCTAACAACCCGGTTAATTTAACAAGCCTACTGTCCTTGATAATTCCCGATACGATTACGCTTATGTTCCAGGCGGCGCACAAATTCTTCCAGTACAATTCGATAAAGGTCATCTTTTAAATAAAGGTCTTCGACACCGGAATCGATATTGGGATTGTCATTTACTTCAATCACCAGCGCGGTGTCACCAGCCTGTTTTACGTCTACACCGTAAAGACCATAGCCAATCAGGTTAGCTGCGCGCGCAGCCACATCGAGGACTTTCTTTGGTGTCTCGTGGATGGGTAAAGTACGAAAACCTCCCGAGGTCACCTTGCCGCTGTCGCTGTGTTTGTAAATTTGCCAATGACCCCGGCTCATAAAATACTGACAGGAGAAAATCGGCTTTTTGTTCAGCATACCAATACGCCAGTCATAATCAGTATAGGTATAAGCCTGAACCAGTAGCAGCGCTGATTGCTTGAAGAGTTCATCAAGGCTTTGCTCCAAAGACGGCTGGTCTTCTACTTTAACGATGCCGCGGGAAAACGAACCGTCCGGAATCTTGATGACCATGGGGTAACCGAGGGCTTCAATCGCGCGTAACGTGTCTTCTTTTTTCCTGTCTTTACTCAGGATTAATGTTTTGGGTGTCGGCACGCCATTGGCGCCCAGCATGTCAGCGAGAAACACCTTGTTGGTACAACGCAGGATTGACTGCGGGTCGTCGATCACTACCATGCCTTCGCGTTCTGCGCGCTTCGCAAACCGATAGGTGTGATTATTAATGGCGGTCGTCTCGCGAATAAACAGCGCATCATATTCCGCCAGCCGCGCATAGTCTTTTTTGGTAATCAGCTCAACATTAAGAGCCATCTGTTTGCCGCTGCTGATAAATTTCTTCAGCGCCATTTTGTCACTGGGTGGTAATTTTTCATCCGGATCAAACAGAATAGCCAGGTCATAACGATTGGCTTTGGGTGAGCGCGGTTTACGCCAGATTGTTTTATTGAATTTTTCAAGCGCCGCGGCAAACAGATCTTCTTCGCGACCGTCAAGCGCTGCAAGCGCACCGGGTTTAATCGTTTCAATCTGCCAGCGTTCACGCCGCTTTAAATTCACGACTAATATCGGGCAAGCAAACAATTCATAAATCTGTCGCCCCAGACTTTCCAGCTGGTCAATGTCCGGGGTTCCGAAAAACAGTTTTATGCTGCAGCTGTCACTCTCGATATCCCGGTCGCATAATGCCTTTTCGAGAACCTGGTTGAGATTGCCTATATCCAGACTGTACAGTGACTTGTTACCCAAATCATTAATACTGCGTACCGAGGGTATGACTTTATGTTTGCGTGCTTCAGCCAGCAGCGAACAATAATAACCATTGGTTAAATATTTGTAGCTACGGCACAGATTGATTACATGAGTGTTGGGTTTTTTGTAGTGTTCATCAGAAGACAGATAATCCTGCACGCTGATGACATTTTCTGAAGGATAAAAGGCCTTCCAGTCCCGGGGATCATCAACAACGATTAATACTGGATGCATACAGCGCTACAAATAACAGCTTCAGCTTCTAACATGACCACAATGGACTCCGGTAAATAGAAATATTCAAGCTATCCGTGATTAATGCGGATTATAATGCAGACATAATCCTTTGCATATCAGGTAGAATTTTTTTTAATCGCTACTCTCCAGCAAGACAACTGGATTACACAGGTTACTATGAAACCGGTTTTCTTTACTTCCGCCTACCTCGCACAGTGCTATTCAGAGAACTACCTAAAGGCACAACAAAAGTTTAAACAACTGTGCAATCAGCAGCATAGGCCTGCACTATACAGTGAGTTTGCTTATCCTCAAACAGGCCCCAACGCCGAGACGTTGTTAACAGCAGTCTCATGGCAGGGGGAACCCGATGCCCCCGCGGTACTGGTATTGCAGAGTGCCACTCACGGTGTTGAAGGTTTTGCGGGTTCGGCCATCCAGATTGACACCCTGCAAACGCTCACACACGAAAACCTGCCAGCGGGTGTTGCCGTGTTATCCATCCACGCGCTTAATCCCTATGGTTTCGCCTGGTTACGCCGGGTAAACGAAAACGGCGTTGATATTAATCGTAATTTTGTTGACTTCACCGAACCGCTACCGGTCAACACGGGTTATGCACAACTGGCTGATAGCATTCTTCCTGCGCAGCCCGGCGACTGGAAGCGTGCGACACAAAACCTCACCGATTACACCAACGCGTTTGGCCAGCAGGCATTCGAGCTGGCCATCAGTGGCGGCCAGTATCAGTTTGCCGATGGTCTTTTTTACGGTGGCACCGAGCCGAGTCAGTCACGGCTTAATCTGGAGAAAATCATTTCTGTATTTGACTTAAAAAATCGCCAGTCTGTTGCTGTGATTGATATCCATAGCGGGCTCGGGCCATTTGCCTATGGTGAAATTATTTGTGATCACCCGCCTGAATCAAATGGCGTCAAGCTGGCAAGGGCGTGGTATGGCGACAGCGTTACCGAACCGGCACTGGGCAGCTCCTGCTCGGTGCCCAAGCTCGGTCTAATCGATTATCTCTGGCAACAGCAACTCGCAGAAAGAGTCTGCTTCGTCACGCTGGAATTTGGCACCTACACTATAAACGCAATGCTGGAAGCTTTAAGACGCGATCATTTTTTACATCGCCACAGTGTCGACTGGGCAAGCCGGGAAACACAACAGGTGAAACAGGCCATGCGCCGTATCTTTTATCCGGCCACGCCCGACTGGCAGGAAATGGTTTTGATGCGCGGCAGACAATGCGTGCTTCAGGCATTGCAGGGATTAAGTAACACTCCATGAATACACCTTCAACCATTAACTTTGCAGCCGCCACACTGGATGATGTTAAAGCGCTGCTGGCAATAGAAAACCGTTGCTTTGATATCGACCGATTATCCGAGCGCAGCATCAGACGCATGATTCAAAAAGGTAATTGTGATTT
>JAQBDO010000044.1:0-6529 GCA_032124375.1 Gammaproteobacteria bacterium | reverse complement strand
CTCGTCGCTGGTTTGCCACTGCAGGTAGTCGCCTTCCAGCGCAAGGGTGCTGTCGAAATGTTGCGGGTCGTGCGCTGGCTGCTCGGGCAGCAGTTCGATGTTGTCTACGACCTGCAGGGTTCCACGCGCAGCCGGGTGATGACGTTGCTGACACAGGCGCAGAAACGGGTTGGTGCTACCCGAAGCACTGCCTATACGCATACACCCTTGCCGGACAGCGATGTGCGGCATGCCTTTGATCGGCTCAATGACGTACTCGAGGCGGGCGGGATCGAGGCGGCGCTGCCGGTGTTGCAGTTGCCCGTCAGCC
The DNA here is from genome assembly GCA_032124375.1 of Gammaproteobacteria bacterium. Taxonomy (GTDB): domain Bacteria; phylum Pseudomonadota; class Gammaproteobacteria; order UBA9214; family UBA9214; genus UBA9214. Next base: position 6,219 of record JAQBDO010000044.1, on the reverse strand, counting down.
AGGCGGTGGCCGCCAGGGTCACTGCCTGGTTGCAGCAGCAGGTGCCTGCCCATCGTTCACTGGTGCTGATGCACGCAGGCGCTAGCCGGCGCTGGCCGTCCAAGCGTTGGGGTGCAGCACATTTTCTGGCGCTGGCCAGTGCACTGGAGCAACGTGGCCTTGTCATTATCTGGATTGGTGGTGAGGACGAGCGTACGTTGTATGGACGCCTCGCCGGGCATGCGGGTATCGATGCCACAGCGGCGTTCAGCCTTGCCGAGCTGCTGGCACTGGCAGGCCATGCGGTGTTTGCACTCACCAATGATTCCGGCCCCATGCATGTGCTGTCCGCTGCCGGTATACCCGTCTATGCCTTTTTTGGACCAACGGACTGGCGCCGTAGTCATGCGCTGGGGCAGGCGGCGCGGGTGCTGGTCAAGCCGGTGCCGTGCAGTCCCTGCCAGTTGCCAGTGTGCCCTCCTGAACATCGGCATGCCTGTATGCAGGGTATAACGCCCGAGGCGGTGCTGGCCCGTCTTGAGGCCGATGGCCTGCTCCAAAGTTAGCCTGGATGCAACAACGTGGAATCCGGGTGGGTGGGGCAGACGGGTCCCCGGATAATGTTGCACCTCATCCGGGCTACATGACTCGAGTAAACCCAATCATTGCAAAATATCTTACTGCAGGACCTCACCAGCGGTGCATTCCCGAATCACTACGAAATATTCTTTTCCTCCTGTAAATAACGTGGCGAAACCAGCTTTCAGGCCAGGATTAATGCAACTACCGGGTAAATTGCAGGACCGAATTTATTCGGCCAACAGCCCGGTCGAATACCCGATTAAGCGCCGGGCACAAGTGAATTCGACCCTGCTCAGCTTGAGTTTGTTTTGTATCCGCTGTTATCAGCAAGTATTGTCATAATCTCTGCAGTGACAGCAGCAACCGTTATATCCTCGATATTACCCGTGTTGCTCTGAATCCAGCGCGCCTGTGGATGCCACGGATGATAACGTGCCGGATCACCGGGTCCGAACAGGGTGACGGTCGGCGTGCCCATGGCTGCCGCGATATGTCCCGCTCCTGAATCATTACCCACAAACAGCGTTGCCCGGGAGAGTACGGCTGCTGCCTGCAGCAGGTCGGTGTTGCCGGCAAGATTAATCCCGGGCAGACACAGACGTTCCTTGAGGTACTGGCATGCAGCCTGCTCGCTGTGGTCTCCCAGCAGGATAACGGCATCAAAGCCGGTCTGGCACTGATTGACCAGTGCTTCGAATTGCCGTGACGGCCAGCACTTGGGCGGCCAGCGTGCGCCCGGCCCGAGTGCGAGCCAACGTGGTCCAGGCAAACCGGAAAGTTGCCGGTCGGCAAACGCCTGTTCGGCCGGTGACAGCCAGACCCTTGCAGGCGGTATGCAAGTGCTATCGATATGCCGGCTGATCACGCCGAAATGGCGTTCAACGGCATGCTGGCCCAGGGACTGGCCGTGGCGGCGGGTGAGGCGCCGTCTTGCCCGCAGCAACAGGGTCAGTCCATCGGTGCGCAGGTCAACAATCAGGTCATAGTGTGTGCGGCGCAGTTGTTTGACCAATGCAAGGGTGCCGCGCCAGCCGGCCTGTTTGTCTTTCAGCAGAAGCTTGCCGGCGTACGGGCAGTGAGTAAACAATTCGCGGGCGCGGGCATCGGTAACGATATCAAGCGTGGCCCGCGGGTAACGATTGTGCAATGCCTCCAGTACCGGTGTGGTCATGACGGCATCGCCAATATTGCTGAGAGTGATCAGCAGGATTCTATCGGTGTCTGGTTGTGCCATACATGATGTCTAGTACTGATTCAATCTGATAAAGACAGATATGATTGCCACGGAAGCACACGGAAAAACACGGAAGAATAAATGCCATAAAATACCTTTTTCCGTGTCATTGCGCGTGCTTCCGCGGCTATTAAATAAATCAGGTGTTTTGCTCAAGCTCGTTCAGCATACGTTATGATCAGGTTGAAAGAGTAACAGCAGGAGCGCATCTCGTCCGCGAACAGTCTGACCAGCGAAATCGCGCACGTCATGCGCTGCCAGCAGATTAATCGTATACACCGGGTTCACCTTCCGGCCGGGTCTTGAAGCGGCGATGTGCCCACAGATACTGGCCGGGTTGTTCGCGTACGCGTGCTTCAATGAGGGTGTTGATGCGGGCGGTGTCAGCTTCAAGAGAGTCTCCGGGAAAGTCTTCCAGCGCCGGATACAGCGTTAGCTGATAGCCCTGTGTGCCGGGCAGCCGGGTCTGGAAAAAAGGCACCACCGGCGCCTTGCTGATGCGGGCGAGGCGCGATGTGCCAGTGATGGTCGCTGTGCTGATGCCGAAGAACGGCACAAACACGCTCTGTTCCCGGCCATAGTCCTGGTCGGGGGCGTACCAGACCGGGGTGTTCTCCCTGAGGCTTTTCAGCATGCCACGTAAATCCCCGCGCGGGATGGCCTTCTCAAAGTGACGGCTGCGTGCTGCCTGCAGGGTTGCTTCAAACGCAGCATTTTTGTGTGGCCGGTACATGACGTGGAAGGGAGCCTGCATGGACAGCAGCCGGCCGCCGATCTCCAGTGTGGTGAAGTGTGCGCTCAGCAGGATGACACCTTTGCCCTGTTGCAGCGCCCGGTGCAGATGTTCCAGTCCCTCAAGGTGAGCCAGTTTTTTTAATGGCTGCTCGCCTCCCCACCAGCTCATCGCCATTTCCATCACGCCGATGCCCAGGGAGGCAAACTGCTGCTGCAGGATGTTGTCTCTGGCGAGGGCGGTGAGTTCGGGGAAGCAGAGTGCCAGGTTGGTTGCAGTAATGTGCCTGCGCCGGGGCGAGAGGCGGCAGAACAGCTTCCCAAGCTGGCGGCCAATAGCCAGTTGCCAGGCATAGGGCAGTTTTGACAGGCACCACAACAGACCGAGCCCGGCCCGGGTTGGCCAATAGTGAATTGAGTAGCGATGCCGGCTCATGGATGGGAATCGATTGTACGCCGGCTGTGCCTGCCAACAAACCGTGGCGCTATTGCCGCGGGTGCCTGTGTTATTATCGTCGGCAACAGTTTCAGCCGTTTATTTAAGAGCCTATGAAGATACATATACCTTCCTTTGAGCAGGCGCGCGTGCTCGTCGTTGGTGATGTCATGCTGGATCGTTACTGGCATGGCGCCACGTCCCGGATCTCACCGGAGGCGCCGGTGCCGGTGGTACACGTCGGAGAGTCCGAGGAGCGTGCCGGTGGTGCGGCCAACGTTGCGCTCAATATCGCTGCGCTGGGTGCGCAGATACGCCTGCTGGGTGTCACCGGTGATGATGAAGCGGCCACTTCGCTGGAAACCCTGATGTCAGCGGCCGGTATAAGCTGTGGCTTTCAGAAGATTGCCGATACGCCTACGGTCACCAAGCTGCGGGTTATCAGTCGTCATCAGCAGTTGATCCGGCTTGATTTCGAGGACGGCTTTGACGCCATTGATGGCAATGCGCTGCTGCAGGGTTACCGGGCGGATCTGCAACACTGTGATGTGGTGGTGTTGTCTGATTATGGCAAGGGTACGCTGGTGGATATCGAAGCACTGATCAGTCTGGCACGTGCCGCCGGCAAGCCGGTGCTGGTCGATCCCAAGGCGCTGGATTTCAGTCGCTATCACGGTGCGACACTGATCACGCCCAACATGGCGGAATTTGAACTGGTCGTCGGGCATTGCGCCAGCGAGCAGCAGCTGATCGAGAAGGGCGGGCGGCTGCTTGAGCAACATGCGCTTGAGGCATTGCTGATCACGCGCGGCGAACACGGTATGTCACTGTTGAGACGGGATGCCCCCGAACTGCATCTGCCGACACAGGCGCGTGAGGTGTTTGATGTGACCGGTGCCGGTGACACGGTTATTTCGGTACTGGCGGCGGCACTGGCAGCGGGCGAGGGTTTGCCGGCGGCAACCGCGCTGGCCAATCTTGCGGCCGGCATTGTGGTCGGTAAGCTCGGTACCGCGAGTGTCTCGGTGCCGGAGCTGCGGCGTACAGCGCAACTGGGGCTGGATGCCGGTTTTGGCGAAATGAACGCCGAGCAGTTACAGATTGCCGTTGCCGATGCCCGTTCCCATGGCGAGCGTATCGTCATGACCAATGGCTGTTTTGATATCCTGCATGCCGGGCATGTGGCGTACCTGGCAGAGGCGCGGCGACTGGGTGACCGTCTGATTGTTGCAGTAAACAGCGATGACTCTGTAAAACGTCTCAAGGGTGCAGGTCGTCCGATTAATTCGCTGGAGCGGCGCATGACGGTGCTGGCCGCCCTGCAAAGTGTTGACTGGGTGGTGCCGTTTTCAGAGGACACACCCGAGCAGTTGATCTGCGCTATTGGTCCCGACCTGCTGGTGAAGGGTGGTGACTACCAGCCTGAAGATATTGCCGGCTACGAGTGTGTGCAACGTCAGGGTGGCGATGTGATTGTGCTTGGTTTTGAGGAGGGTTGTTCGACCAGTAAACTTATCGATGCCATTCGCCGGCAGGATTGATGCGCGCTATTTGTGGTGGTGACTGCCTGCCTGGTTAGATAGTTTCCATCCACAAAGGCAGGAATTTCTCTCGCCAAGACGCAAAGGCGCCAGGAATGAAATATCAGTATGCATTTATAACAATAACTTATACTTTTGCGATGTTTGCGTCCTGGCGAGAGTTATTGTTTCCGGATAGTCACTAAATTGCTTAAGCAGAACACAAGCATTCGAGATATAAGCGGGAATTCAAAATGATTATTGTGACAGGTGGTGCCGGGTTTATCGGCAGTAATATCGTCAAGGCTCTGAATGAGCGTGGTCGTGAAGACGTTATCGTCGTTGATGACCTGACGGACGGAACCAAGTTTCTGAATCTGGTTGATTGCGAAATTCTGGACTATCTCGACAAGCACGATTTTATCGCGAAAATCCGCAACGGTACTGACCTTGGCGAACCCGTGGATGCCATTTTTCATGAGGGTGCCTGCTCGGCCACCACCGAGTGGGATGGCCATTACATGATGAATAATAATTACGAATACTCGAAAACCCTGTTGCACTATTGCCTGGAGAATCGCGCCGCGTATTTATATGCCTCTTCGGCATCCGTGTATGGCGGCGGCAGCATTTTCAGCGAGACCCGCGAGCATGAGTCACCGCTGAATGTCTACGGCTACTCAAAATTCCAGTTCGACCAGTATGTGCGCCGCCTGCTGCCGAAGGCCACTTGCCAGATTGCGGGCTTTCGCTATTTCAATGTCTACGGTCCGCGTGAACAGCACAAGGGCAGTATGTCCAGTGTGGCCTATCATCTCAGTCAGCAACTGAATGCCGGCGAAAATCCACGGTTGTTTGCGGGTTGCGATGGTTACGGTGACGGTGAGCAACGCCGCGATTTTATCTACATCGATGACGTGGTGGCTGTGAACCTGTGGTTTCTGGATAACCCGGACAAGTCCGGTATCGTCAATCTGGGTACCGGTCGTTGCCAGAGTTTCAAGGATGTCGCCATGGCCGTTATCGGCTGGTATGGCAAGGGTGAGCTGGAATTTATTCCTTTTCCCGAGCACCTGCGCGGGCGCTACCAGAGTTTCACCGAGGCCGATATGAGCGCCTTGCGTGCACTCGGCTATGACCGTCCCTTCAAGACGGTAGAAGAGGGTGTGCCGCTGTATATGGACTGGCTGAAAGGGCGCGCATAGCGGGTGCACAAGGACGCGCAGTGCCCTTGAGGAAGCTATACACCTTGCTGCTTTACCTGTTGACGCCCTTTGTCATTGCGCGACTGGCCTGGCGTGGCATCCGTGCACCGGCTTACTGGCGTCGCTGGCCGGAACGTTTTGGCACTATTGAGCCGGCACCGGGTGAGCGGGTTATCTGGATTCATGCGGTTTCAGTCGGTGAGGTGATGGCGGCGGAACCGTTGGTGAAGGCACTGCTCGAACAACACCCGCAACATTCCCTTCTGCTTACAACGGTAACGCCGACGGGATCGGCGCGGGTAACGGCGTTGTTTGGTAACACTGTGGCACATGTGTATGCACCCTATGATTTACCGGCTGCAGTGTCGAAATTTCTGAACCGTGTTCGGCCGCAGCTGGCGATCGTCATGGAAACCGAGCTTTGGCCTAATCTGTTTCATGCCTGCCAGCAACGCTCGATACCGCTGTTGCTGGTTAATGCGCGCCTGTCGGAAAGGTCTGTTGCCGGTTATCAAAGGGTGCACGGCCTGG
>JAQBDO010000043.1:0-7158 GCA_032124375.1 Gammaproteobacteria bacterium | reverse complement strand
ACAGGCATAGCGCCAGCGCTGGCACCGCCGCCCTGAGCATCAGTGAAATTTTCTTTACCAGTGACATGCCTTACACATACTCCAGGGGTTCATTGCTGACCTGCTGTACTTGCGTTATTCCATACATTACCAGTAGTTATCGGCGCTCTACCCGACCACTTTAACATTGCTGACAGGGCAGAAATCTGACATTAAAAACAGCGCTGCACGAATAGCCAGCTGCCAAATACCCGGGTACCGTCACAGATCAACATGCAGCACCAATAAAACCGGCAACAACCCAGAAAAACCAATACAAACAAAATGTAAAAAAATACATGCGCTCTCTAAACCTTACAATAATCGTCCTGCTGGCAACATTGCAGGACCCTTTGGCCTGCGCAGCGAGTGTCTACCGTTGGCTGGACAGCAAGGGTCAGGTGCACTTCAGTGACCATCCACCTGACAACGCCATACAGACAGACAAGCTCCCGCTACAGGAACTACCGCGTACAAAAACGGGCACTGACAACTTACGCCCGGCAGAGAAGGCATTACTGCTACAGATGGAAATGCGCTCGCAACAACAGGCAAAACATGCGCAGGCAAGAAAACTTCAGAGCGACCGGAAACGGGCCGAACAGCTGGAACGCTGCAACCTAAACCGGGATAAACTCCATGCCGTCAGGAGAAATGCGAAGTACAAACAATATTCCAGGTATTTGCGTATCCATTGCTGGTAACAGGTAAGATAGGACACCCCGGTATGCTGGCCCGGCCTTCAATGCTGATACAAACCACTCATGAAGATCACCGAATTGCCTGGCTGACCGCCCTGGCAATCAGTATTCACATACTGGAAAGCGCCATTCCTTCCCCTCTGCCAGGATTCAAACCGGGGCTGGCCAATGTCATAACCATTGCCGTGTTGATTCAGTTCGGTTGGCGCACAGCAGCCTGGGTGAGTTTTTTACGAGTTGTCTGTGGCAGCCTGTTACTGGGAACATTTCTCTCCCCCACCTTTGTCATGAGCCTCGGTGGTGCCATTTTCAGTCTGGCAGTCCTCTGGTTCGCGGCACAGCTTCCGGGCACCGGATTCAGCGCCATAGGCTATAGCGTACTGGCTTCACTCGCACACATGACCGGACAGTTCACGCTGGCATGGCTGCTGTTTATTCCGAATACAGCCGTGTGGCGGCTGTTCCCGATCCTGTTAACGGCAGCACTGTTGTTTGGTATCGTCAGCGGTATAATCGCAAGTGCAATGTGTAATAAAGAGATCCCATGCTAAACATAAATGCAATAGACGCACCGTTACACGACCCCTCTCCGGTCACACCTACAGACCGCATGGCAATGACGCTGTTTTTTGCCATTGCGCTGCATGCCATTATCATTTTGGGCATTACCTTCGGGCACTTTAACGAACCACCCCCAGAAAACATCCTGCCGACGCTCGATATCACCGTCTCCAATCGCAGCACAACGCCGCCGGAGGAAGCCGATTACCTGGCGCAAACAAGCCAGGATGGCGGCGGCAACACCACTGAAAAGGTCAAACCCACTCAGGCCATTCCCGAACAGGCCCCTGCGGTCATGCCACAGCAGCCGGTATATTCCCCGAAGCAGGTAGTATCTACCGATGTCGCCATTGATAAGGTACACCAGGACAAAACAGAAACACCCGAGACCACGAAACCGGAAATCACTGCCACAGAACTGATTGAACGCAGCATGGAGATGGTTAATCTGAATGAACAGCTTAACGAATCCATGCAGGCATATGCCCACCGACCCCGTCATATCTACGTTTCTGCACGCACCCAGGAGTACAAGTACGCCAACTACATGAGTGAGTGGGTCAAGAAAGTCGAGCGTGTAGGCAATCTGAATTACCCGGACGAGGCACGCCGGGCAGGGCTGACCGGTAAACTCATTATGGATGTCGTCATGAACGCCGACGGCACCGTACGTAATATCAGCATTATGCGACCATCAGGACACAAGGTCATCGATGAGGCAGCAGCCCGCATCGTCAATCTGGCGGCGCCCTTCCCGCCGTTTCCGAAGGATATTCTCAAGGATGCTGACATTATGCATATCACACGCACCTGGGAATTCTCCACGACCAATCGTCTGAAAAGCCACTAGCTATATCCTTAGAGGGGCTTGAAGGCAGCGGTGTCCTACCCGATACTATGGAGTATGCGTATCAACGAATCACTGAGTAACCACTTTCTTATTGCCATGCCGGCACTGGATGACCCTAATTTTCACCACACCGCCACCTATATCTGCGAGCATGATGAGAACGGTGCGCTGGGTGTTGTCATAAACCGGCCACTGGATATGAAACTGGGTGAAATATTACGGCACATGGAAATTGCGCCATGTAATGAAGAAATTGCCTCACGCCGGGTCTACATGGGCGGGCCGGTACAAAATGACCGGGGCTTTGTTCTGCATGAACCCGCTGGTGACTGGGAGGCAACACTCAAGGTCACCGATGCCATCGGCATCACCTCTTCACGCGATATCCTGCAAGCCATTGCCGCAGGCAAAGGCCCGGAAAAAGCCATTATCACGCTGGGTTACGCAGGCTGGGCAGCCGGACAACTGGAAGAGGAACTCGCCGCCAACACCTGGCTGAGCGGACCTGCCAGCTCCAAAATCGTGTTCGAAACACCCAGCGAAGAACGCTGGCTGGCAGCTGCCGCACTATTGGGTATCGACCTCAACCTGTTATCCGGCGATGCGGGGCATGCCTGATGGCTCATGGGCATTTGCCATTCGCACAGGCGAGGCTTGCAGTATAATCTTGCGAATGCTGCTTGGCTTTGATTTTGGCACGCAACGCATAGGGATCGCCGTCGGACAAAGCATCACCGCCACGGCAACCGCGCTGTGCACTGTCAATAGCCGAAATGAGCTGCCTGACTGGGACAGGATTTCAGTATTAATCCACGACTGGCGTCCCGACGCCCTGATTGTTGGACTGCCCCTGCACGCTGATGGCAGTGATTCCGTGATGACCACAGCGGCGCGGAAGTTTGCGCGACAGCTTGAGGGACGCTTTCATTTACCGGTGCATTGCATGGATGAACGACTTAGCACACACGCCGCACAAGCACTGCAACAGCAGAACAAGACTGATGCAAAAGCAGGTATCGACGCAGTTGCTGCCATGATTATCCTGCAAAACTGGCTGGAAACGAATAACACACATGAATAAACCGGAAGACATCGCCACCATCATTGACGACATGGTAGTTCAACTGAATAAACTTGTAACCAGCTGCGGACACACCAATCCGGCCATCGTCGGCATCCACACCGGCGGCGTATGGATCGCAGAACAACTGCACCGAAAAATGGCTATCAGCGAACCACTGGGCAGCCTCGATATAACCTTTTACCGGGACGATTTCACCCGCGTAGGCCTGAACCCGGTAGTCAGGCCTTCTGAATTACCCTTCGGCATCGATGACCGGCACATTATTCTCGTTGACGATGTGCTGTACACCGGCCGAACCATTCGCGCCGCACTGAACGAGTTATTCGACTACGGACGTCCGGCATCAATCATGCTGGCAGTACTGATCGACCGTGGCGGCCGCGAACTCCCGATACAGGCCAATGTTGTCGGGTTCCATGTCGACCTGAAACCAGAGGAACAAATCAAACTCTCCGGACCCGAGCCACTGACACTGGAGATACAGAAAACAGCATGAGCAGAGACAATCTGCAGATTGACGGCAACGGACAATTACGCCACTTCCTCTCTATCAGCGGACTGAGTCGGCAATTATTGATCGACATACTGGACACTGCAGAATCATTTGCCGGCGTCACTGAACAGACTGTCAAAAAAGTACCCCTGCTGCGCGGCAAAACGATTGTAAATTTGTTCTTCGAGGCCAGCACACGCACACGCACCACTTTTGAACTGGCTGCCAAGCGCCTGTCAGCCGACGTACTGAATATCAATATCACCCAGTCCAGTGCCTCCAAGGGAGAGACCCTGCTGGATACGCTGCGCAACCTGGAAGCCATGCACGTTGACATGTTTATTGTCCGGCACGCAGACAGCGGCGCAGCACACTTTATTGCCCAGAATATTGCCCCGCATGTCAGCGTCATCAATGCCGGCGACGGCCGCCATTCACATCCAACACAGGCAATGCTGGATATGTTTACCATCCGCCGCGTCAAGGGACCGGACTTTGGTCGTCTGCGTGTTGCTATCGTGGGAGACATCACGCATTCTCGCGTTGCCCGCTCCCAGATACACGCCCTGAACCTGCTAAACACCGGTGAAGTACGCATTGTTGCGCCGAAAACCCTGATACCCGCACACGCTGAAGCGCTGGGTACCCACGTGTTTCATGACCTGCGGGAAGGCATAAAGGATGTCGACATCATCATCATGTTGCGCCTGCAGCACGAGCGCATGCAAGGCGCACTGTTACCAAGCGAACATGAATACTTCGAACTGTTTGGACTGACAGAAAGCAAGCTTGCCTATGCCAGCCCGGATGTCACCGTCATGCACCCAGGCCCCATTAACCGCGGCGTTGAAATGGACTCTGAAGTTGCCGACGGACCACGTTCTGTCATTCTGGAACAGGTTACTCATGGCATTGCCGTGCGCATGGCTATTATGTCCATGGCCATGTCACCCAAAGAAGCGCCAGTGAATTAACCGCATGTCAAACGACGACAAACAGCACAGAATCCGCATCAGCGGTGGACGGCACATCGACCCGGCCAATAATACAGACAAAATACAAGATATCTATGTTGCCGCTGGTAAAATTGCTGCGTTGGGGCGGGCACCGGACGGTTTTAATGTTGAAATTGAAATCGACGCCAGCGACCAGATTGTTTGTCCGGGGCTAATTGACCTGTGCGCACGACTGCGTGAACCGGGACAAGAATATAAAGCCACCATTGCCAGTGAATCATTGGCTGCGGCCAGCGGTGGCATCACCACACTGTGCTGCCCCCCGGACACAAACCCGGTCATCGATACACCGGCAGTAACCGAATTTATCCGGCTGCGCGCAGCGGCGGCCGGCAAGGCACGCATTGTCACACTGGCCGCCCTGACAAAAGGGCTTGGCGGTGAACAATTAAGCGAAATGGCCGCGCTCAAAAAGGCCGGCTGCGTCGGCGTCAGCAACGCCACGAAACCCCTGCTCAATTCACTGATACAACGCCGCGCACTGGAATACGCGGCCACCTATGATCTGACAGTTTTTTTATATGCCAATGACCACTGGCTGGCAAACAGCGGCTGCGCACACGAGGGACGGGTTGCCACACGGCTGGGACTACCGGGTATTCCGGAGGCCGCAGAAACCGCAGCTGTTGCACGCGACCTCGCACTGATTGAGCAAACCGGCGTACGTGCACATTTCTGCCGTCTGACGACCGGTCGGGCAGTACAGATGGTCGCACGGGCACAGTTCGACGGGGCAGAGGTCACTGCAGATGCTGCAATGCCGTATCTTTACCTCTCGGAAGTCGACATCAGCGACTTTGATAGCCAATGCCATCTGCAACCGCCCTTGCGCACCGTTGAAGATAGACAACGTTTAAGAGATGCCCTGCAGCAGGGAACCCTGTCGGCACTCTGCTCTGATCACCAGCCACACGAGGCAGACGCAAAGCTGAGGCCGTTTCCCGCCACCGAACCAGGTATCTCCGGTCTGGATTCATTGCTGCCACTGAGCCTGCAGCTGGTCGATGAGCAGGCCATTAACATGCAAGACCTGCTACACCGGCTGACCGCCGGCCCGGCAAAAATACTGGGGCTCCCGTACGGCACCATGACTATCGGGGCATCTGCAGATATTTGCATTTTTCATCCTGGAATGATCTGGCAACTTGACAGCAGTACAATACAGAGTCGCGGGCACAACACACCCTTTATGGGACGCGAATTCAAGGGACGCGTGACGCACACACTGCTGGCCGGCAACCTGGTTTACTCACTGGACTGACCATGCCGGAAAAACACGCACAACGCGACACCCTGTTTGTAGAAGATGCAGAAATCCTGCTGCATGACAGTTACCCCGGCGCTCAATACGTTCTGCGTGTCTACGCACCCGAATGCGCATCGCGGGCATTACCGGGAAGTTTTGCTCATCTGCAATGCGACCCTTCCCTGCCGATGCGCCGGCCACTGTCCATCATGCGCGCCGATGTCGAGGCAGGGTGGGTGGAATTTCTGTACAAGGATGTCGGCACCGGTACACACGCTCTTAGCAAGCGCCAGACGGGTAGTTGCATCAATATGATCGGACCTGTCGGCATGCCGTTCGTAGCAGACCCGGCTCGGCCGCGCACGCTATTAATGGGTGGCGGTGTGGGCATCCCGCCAATGATATTCCTGGCAGACCGTTTGCGTAGCGACAAGCACTGGCAACCGGTTGTCTTCATGGGGTCCGAAGTCCCCTTCCCTTTCACAGCCCGTCCCTCACGTTTTCTGTTACCCGGCATGCCGGATGCCGTCATAGCGGCCATGCCGTTGCTTGAGGACTGGGACATACCGAGTCGACTCGCCAGTCTGCAGCATTACCCGGGGTGCTATGAGGGCTACATTTCCGAACTGGCTCGACACTGGCTGGATACATTATCTGCAACGCAGCGGTCAAAAGTCAGTGTTTTTGCCTGTGGGCCATATCCAATGCTGGCTGCCACCGCCGCACTGGCACGCGAATATGAGCTGCCTTGCCAGGTGTCCCTGGAAGAATTTATGGCGTGTGCCGTTGGCGGTTGTGCAGGATGCACTGTAGAGATAAACACGCCGGCAGGGCCGGCAATGAAACGTGTGTGCGTCGATGGACCCGTGTTTGATGCGCGGACCGTAAACTGGAATTAAGCTTCACTAGCTGCCAGCTGACGGGAACCCGCACCATCACAAACTGACAGCCCCGCTTTTACTACATCGCAGGAACCACCTGACTGCTACTCCAGTTCTTGCAGGAACACATCCTCCATGGCTGCAGCAAACTGGTTGATATCACTCTTGTCCAGCTTGATCATCAAACGTACTTCATTGGCAGAATCAGCATAATGGAGCGCATCTTCCTGGGTAATTTCTCCCTCCTTAAACAATGCAAACAAGGCCTGATCAAAAGTAATCATGCCCTGCTGTGTGGACTGTTTCAT
>JAQBDO010000042.1:0-3903 GCA_032124375.1 Gammaproteobacteria bacterium | reverse complement strand
CCGTATATCCGCTGACTGAGCGTAAACTAACTCCCGCAAATTCACGCAAAGGAAATCTTCGGACCCTCAAAAAACAGGGTAACCGACTGCTTTTATTGGTGGCCAGGGACAGAATCGAACTGCCGACACGGGGATTTTCAGACCCGGGTAGCGTTTTCCGGCCCCCCTGTTTTCAACAACTTACGCGCACCGGCCCCGCGCCAAGTTGACTGGAATGGACAGGAGTGGACACGAGATGACAGGAGTCAGTCACGATCTGGTCACGCAGTAATTTCATTGACTGAAAAAAATGCCATCTCTATAATCTTACCAGTAAGATTATTTAATGGGTATATCACAATGGCAGAACTCGCAACAACCAGGATGTCTTCAAAAGGCCAGGTAGTCATTCCCGAGGAAATCCGCAAGCGCCTGGGGCTTGAGGCAGGCTCGCAGTTTATCGTCGTTGCCGGCAAGGATACCGTCATCCTGAAAACGATCTCCCCGCCTTCAATGGACGAATTTGATGGATTAATCCGGAAGGCCCGGCAACAGGCACACAAGGCTGGCATGAAACGCTCGGATATTAAAAAGGCCGTCGCCGAGGTGCGCGGTCGACGATGAAGATCGTACTGGATACGAATGTACTGATCTCCGGCATCTATTTCAGCGGTCCACCCGGCACCATCCTGCAGGCCTGGCGCTCAGGGAAATTCCAGCTCGCTGTTTCTATCGAAATTCTCGAGGAATACCTCAATGTCGCTGAACGGCTCGCAAACCGCTATGCCGGCGTTGAATACGAAGGAATCCTCGGCCTGATCGTTCAAAATGCTGAGCTGGTTCAGGCAGCAGATTTACCGGAACCTGTAAGTGAGGATCCAGACGACGATAAATTCCTGGCCTGCGCACTGGCGAGCAACATCCGTATAATTGTCAGCGGCGATAGCGATTTGCTCAGGGTATCTGGATACGCCGATATCCGGGTCATAACGCCAAAGAGATTTATCTCCGACTTCCTTGATCAATCCAACTAACTCAAAATCACATACCATGCACTTGCACCTGTCAACCAACCATCGGCGCATGACGTGACCAGTTCAATGGATTACGAACTGATTGTGTCAGCATTACAAAAGGCTTCGGCCTTCGACCTCTATCGGCTACAGTCAGCCATTGGGCATTTACTCGACGATCCTCTGCGTCTGAATGCAATAAAACGCCAGCTCAGACCCGGTATGGAAATCACTTATTTTGAACCGCAGGAGAATCGTTTACTTCCGGCCCAGGTGCTGGAGATACGTAGAACCCGGGTAGCCATCAAGGAACTGCCAACCGGCAAACGCTGGACGGTTCCCCTCTATATGATCAATATTGAAGGCGCCGACACCGACATCACGCCGAAGAAAAACCATGTTGACCGCCTGTCACTGAAAATCGGTGATCAAGTGGGATTTACCGGCAAGGATGGCAGCGAATTGTTTGGCACCGTAATCAAACTCAACCCAAATCGGGCCAAGGTCCAGACTAGACATGGGATATGGTCCGTACCTTATTCCATGCTATTTACCATCATTGATGGTGAACAGGCGCGTGATCAGTTTGTGCCAGCAGAGATTGAACTATTTACGGACAGCTGCATCAACCCGGCGCCTGATGACGACAATATCGCCCGCTAAGTTCTTCTTATAACACGAAGAATGTACCCTGCTTCGACTCCAGGCCGTTGTAGCCGGATGAGTGGCTGTTTCAATGTAGCAGGCCATTCTTACCAAGACAGCATTTCTTGTATTTCTTGCCACTCCCGCAGGGGCAAGGATCATTGCGGCCGATCCTGGGCCCCGGTCGTACCACCGTTTGAACGGGTGTACTCCAGAATTCATCCTCCAGTTCATACGGTTCCCTATCCGAAAAATCCTCACCATTGGTATCCTGGAAACAGGCCCACCAACCGATCTCATCAATCACATTGCCAATCAGGCCTTTGCGGCATCTCCGCGTATCCTCAAGTCGCTTTTCCTTCCTCAATTCCAGTGTTCTTTTAACATCATCAAAGCCGACATCACCGGGATTGACGAGCTCTTCAACATAAGCCCGCCGGATTTCTTCTACCAGTTCTTCCGGATACAGATCGCAGGCGGCATGTACCATCGCGCTCCAGATATAGCTTGGTTTTCGCTCGACCTTTAATAAAAACAACTCCTTCAGATAATCAATGATGTTCTCCCGTTCCAACTGCCCTTCGGCATAAAGATCCACCAAAGCATCGAGTGCCGCACTGCGCACCCATTCATTGACCTCGGGGTCTTCGATCAAGCGCTTGATGGGTCCAAGATCACCGTGACACAGGGAGGCCAGCATGCGCCCCAGGTCTTCTGTGACCACGTCTCCCGTGAGCTTCATGACAATCTCACCTGGTGTAGAAACAAAATCCACCAGCAAGGGGTAGGCTGCAGCCTCGCGGAACTGGGCCAGCAGGTACATGGCATAAATGTGCCGAATATAATTCTCGCCCTTATTTGACAGTACTTCCGGGTCAGCGGCCGCACGACGAAGTTCCTCCAGTAACAACGGTATAATTGACTCGTGCTGATCAACTGCTTCGTTCAGTATATCTTCGGGAAATTTACCTGCATTGAACTCAAGTTCGGTAAACAGGGTTTGTGTATCCATCAGTTTGATTTCCTCTCGAGTACGCCAAGCACCTGTCGGGAGAGCACCCAATAACCTTGGTTAACCAATTATGGTCCTATTCTAGGAAGTATTTTACCCTGCAAATTTCGATGGCAGCACATAAAATAATCACGATTCACACCACTGACCGGTGACATGAGCCGAAAACACAAACGCGTATCCGTCTCGCTGCACCCGCTGCCTGCCGATGATCTCCCACAGGAGGAAATCCGAATCATCCTGCGCGGTGCAGATGATCTGATCATGACCGGTGGCCGGGCACTGCTCGCCAGGATTCTCAAAGGATCGCGCGAAAAGAAAATCCTTGAACTGGAATTGGACCACTCGCCCGCCTACGGGTCCTTCCGCGATCTCACCATTGAAGACATCACCGCACGCATTGACTGGCTGATCATCAATGACTACCTCGGCATCGAATACGATTACCGTCTCCCACTGCTGATTTACAGGCCACGCGGCTGGGCCATTGAGCGGGAGACCTATGCAAATGAATTGATGGAATACATCAACATGTGGCTGGCCAGTCCAGCGGCCACACCGGATATTGGCTGGCTTAACAACAAGAATCGTGAAGTGCTCTTTCTCCTGCTGGATCACATTGAGGCCTCACAGAATCCGAAGTATCTACCTGCCCTCGAAACCTGGGCGTCAGATACAAGCCGAAGACTCGCTAGAAGGATTCATGCAGTGATCAGGGCGTTACTTCATAGTTGATCAGGAGATCATTGTTTGGCTCATGCTCCTTTTCAGGGGTGCTGATCTGGTCCAAAGTCACGATCTGGTCACGCTGGAATACAGAGCGATCGGGCCAACATCAGATTGCATCTGCAACACTTTGTCGTACTGGATAATTTTTAGGCACATGGAGAACAGCGGTGCACCGCACCAGGGACTTTTAACCGGGCCGGGGACTTTTCGGAACCGGCTCGGTAGAGCGGGGATCGCCCACTAACCTTTTGTTCGAATAGATGATTTTATGGTGGCCAGGGACAGAATCGAACTGCCGACACGGGGATTTTCAGTCCCCTGCTCTACCGACTGAGCTACCTGGCCGTATTTGGAGTAAAACGGCGAGCGGTGTATTAAAGCGATTGACCCGCAGGGAGTCAAGGAGCTGGCATTATAAAAGTACTATTCGGGTATAAAAATCAGGATTTTGCGGGTTCGCCGTACTGCTGAAGGTAATATTCCCGGTATTCGCCGCTGCGTACCCGGTCGCACCAGTCGCGGTGC
>JAQBDO010000041.1:0-2513 GCA_032124375.1 Gammaproteobacteria bacterium | reverse complement strand
TGCCACGGTGTAAAAATGGCTGTTATCGAGGATGCGTCTTGCCACCTTCAGCTTGTGTTGCAGATCCAGATCATCCGGATTTTTCCCCAGTTGCTGTTGTAGCCGTTCGACACGACGTTGCGCTGTCGCCGGTTCAGTAATGCGGGTACTACCGAAGACCACAATCGTGTGGCGAACGCCATGTTCTGTTAATAACAACTCGGGTTTCAGGTAGTCAAGATGCAAGCGCAGGGCATGTGCCTCATCGCGTTGCAGAAAGTCAACGTCCTGATCCGCACGGCGGTAACTGGGGGCATCCAGCAAAGTCTGGATGCGCGCCGGGGCACCCGGGTCATCCTCAAAGGTCTTGGGCTGGAATTCCGGCAGCGGCTCACGCCGGTACTCGGGGTTTGGCGGCACCGGTATCTCCGGCCGACTTTCGTCATCCCTGTTCGTCATGCTGTCCCTCTTTTAATAGCAGCCGCCCGCTCTTCAAACCCTGTTGATAACCCCGCGCATCGCCAAATGCAAAAACCTGCTCGAGCTGTTCCTGGAGACCACGCATGTCCTCCAGCAGCTTGCCAATATCAGAGTACATAAGCGGATTCCTGTGGCTGGTACTGGTGCATATAGCTTATATGAGCTACCCACCTGCCATTGTTGATGTATATCAAGGCAGCTGCTGATGCGCCTCCAACGGGGCCCTGTTATCCACGCTACAACGGTACTGCGGGCGCAACTGATCGCCAGATGGTCAATCTGATCGCTGCCCGAACATCTTGCCGATACTGTCCAGCGGCAACGGGAATACGATGGTGGAACTCCTGTCCCCGGCAATCTCCGTCAGGGTCTGCAGGTAACGCAGTTGCAGCGACTGTGGCTGTTCGTTCAATATCCTGGCCGCCTCGACCAGCTTGGTGGCCGCCTGCATCTCGCCCTCGGCGTGAATCACCTTGGCACGTCGCTCTCGCTCGGCCTCAGCCTGGCGGGCGATGGCACGCACCATGGTCTCGTCGATGTCGACATGCTTGATCTCGACGTTCGCCACCTTGATGCCCCAGGCGTCGGTCTGCCGGTCGAGCAGGGTCTGGATATCGGTATTGAGTTTTTCCCGCTCCGCCAGCATATCATCCAGCTCATGCTGGCCGAGCACCGAGCGCAATGTGGTTTGCGCCAGCTGGCTGGTCGCATTGAGGAAATCCTCCACCTGAATAATGGCCTTCTGCGGGTCGATGACGCGAAAGTAGAGCACGGCATTGACCTTCACCGAGACATTGTCACGCGAGATCACGTCCTGGCTCGGGACATCCATCACCACCGTGCGCAGGTCCACCTTGACTATCTGCTGAATGATCGGGATGACGATAATCAGGCCAGGCCCCTTGACCTTCCAGAATCGCCCGAGTGTAAAGATGACACCGCGCTCGTATTCCCGCAGCACACGGAAGGTGTACAACAGCAGCGCGACAAATATGATCAGCCCGACAAAAACACCTGGAATAGCCATCTCAAACCTCCTGATTTAGCGGTTGAACCTTCAATACCAGGCCGTCAATGGCGATGACCTGCACCTGGTCACCGCGCCTGAGCGCTGTAGCCGAGTCAGCCTGCCAGATTTCACCATGGATACGGATACGGCCCTTGCCCTCGAAATCGTCAAGTACCTCGCCGGTCATATGCAGCAGTTCTTCCTGGCCACTGACCACCGGTCGTGCGCGCGCCGTGATGGCGGCGCCGATGACAAACAGAAAAAATCCTGCCGTGATAAAGGACAGGGAAAAGATCAGCGGCAGCGACACCGCGTAGCCGGTGCCTTGCTGGTCAAACAGGATGATGGATCCAATCACAAACGCAATCACCCCGCCAAAACCGAGCGCACCGAAACTGGGTACGAAGGCCTCGGCCAGCATGAAGATGATGCCGAGCGATAACAGCGCCAGGCCGGCGTAGTTCACCGGCAGGACCTGGAAGGCATACAGCGCCAGCAACAGACTGATGGCCCCGGCCACGCCCGGCAACACAAAACCCGGATTGGCGAATTCAAAAAACAGCCCGTAGATGCCAATCAGCATCAATATGTAGGCAATGTTTGGATCGGTAATGACCGCCAGCAGTCGATTGCGCCAGTCCGGTGCGACCACCTGCAGCGGCAGGTCCACCACATCCAGCACCTGCTCGACCCCGGCGACCATCACCGTGCGCCCCTGTGCCTGCGCCAGCAGATCGCGGATATCAATCGCAACGATATCAATGACACCCTGCGCCAGTGCTTCCGCTGCCGGCAGACTGGCGGCCTCGCGTACCGCGAGCTCGGCCCATTCGACCTTGCGTCCCCGCAGCTGTGCCAGGCCGCGTATATAGGCGGTGGCATCATTGATGCGCTTGCGTTCCATGGCATCCTTGCTGTCGGCCGGCGGCGCCGCTTCCCCGTCATCCGGTTTCTTTTTCAGCAACTCATCGCTATCCGGGATAGCGCCGATCTCCACCGGCGTGGCCGCCCCCAGGTTGGTGCCGGGTGCCATGGCGGAGAGATG
>JAQBDO010000040.1:0-3872 GCA_032124375.1 Gammaproteobacteria bacterium | reverse complement strand
AGCACCTTCCTCACTATAAATTTTATTCATCACCTCCTGTCGTTTGGCTTTTTCCAGGTGCGCCAGGACAAAGGCAGATGATTCAGTAAATGATGTACCGATACCAGCAATTGTTTGCTTGACGATATCAGGCCTGATGACGATCAGGTTGCCCTGCGCGTGGCCTTGCTTGAAGGAAACATTATCCTTGCGGGCAATTTTGTCCCCGCTTTCGGAGGTAACGAGCACTTCCGAGGTATTGGCAAGCTTGTAATTGATATCTGTTACCGCATGCATTTCTGTATCGCCCTTGCTAGCGTAAGCAAATGAACCCACCATCAAGGAAAGCGCCATGATTAATGTCAGATCAGGCGTTTTCATCTTTTTTCTTTTTTTCCCCTTTTTGCTGTGTTTCCCCGCAAGGCTGAACCACCAGCACTGGCAGCCTTGAGTGGTGCAGCACCTGCCTCACCGTGTTTCCCATGAGTGCATCACCCAGTGTCCGGCCCTTGCCCCTCATCCCCATCACAATGAAGTCACAGTGCTTGTTTTCAGCAACAAGCACGATAATTTTTGATGGAACCCCTATCTCCACGATGATCTCGTCGGTACTCGCGTATTCCTTTCCATATTCTTCAACAATATTTTTGGTATAGTCTTCCCTGCTTTTTTGCAAATACTCGCGCTTTGCCTCCAGCCACTTCCTTTCACTGGTCGATCTCCCCATACTGATATCGAATACAGACCAATCGGCAGCATCCGCAATGACATGAAGCAGCGTCAGTCTTGCGCCGTACTGCCCGGCAATACTCAAGGCGTATTGGTAGGCTTCCAGCGCATCTTCCGAATTATCTGTCGCAAAAAGAACGTGTTTGATCATATTCATGGGTTGTACCAATGTAATGCCATAGCGTTAAATCATTGCGAACGGCGTTGTGCTTCCGGTGTAACACCGTCTACTCATCCGCCACATAGGTGAGGTATTTCGCGGGCACATCCTCGTAACCCCACGCCTTGATTTGCCTCGCCCAGCCACCGAGATTGGCCTGCGACACGGGAATAAGCTTTAAATGATTTATGACGGCTACGTCTTTTCCCAGATGCAGTTTGTCGATGATGTTCTCGACAGAAATCTTGCCCCATCTGAAAGTCGGCTGTCCAAGCAAAACAGGGACAATGCCTTTTTCCACATAGGGGAGCTGCGCCGGCAAGGCATCCACCGCGACAATCTTCATTTTCCGGGGATCGATCTTGTCAATTAATGCTTCACTGAAGAGCGCCCAGCCACCGATCATTGCCCAGCCGCTGATGTCAGGATAGGCCGCATTGACCCGCAATACCTCGGCGGCGGCCTGCTCTGCCGTTTCAGGATGATTGAACACCCCCACTATCTCTATTCCCGGGTACCTGGACGCCGCGTTTTTAACACCCAAAACGCGCATTTGCAGGTTTAAGGCTGCTGCGTTACCGGCAAGGATGGCAACCCTGCCCTTGTTACCCATGCGTTCTGCCAACTGCTCCATGACGGCCTCACCCAGCTCGATATCATTTGCCCCGTAGAATGCAAACCGCCTGGAGTCTGGCGCGTCACTGTCAAAGGTCATCACCGGCACGCCGCGGTCAACTGCCTGGTTGATCGCCAGTTCGAGGATTTCATCATTTGAGCATGAAACCAGAATCGCGTCCGTGCCTGCATCGACGGCAGCGAGAATCAGCCGGGCCTGACCGCTGGCGTCTTCTGTTGCCGGGGTACGCCAGTCGATCTTGACGTCGATCCTGCTGTATTTCTCGGACAAATCCTTCGCAGCGGCCTCTGCGCCAAGTCGTGCAGACAGAAAAACCGGGTTGGCTTCACTCTTTGCAACCATGGTAATGGTGATAGTCCTGACGTCTTCAGAGCCAGGGTCATCAGCAAACTGACAGCCGACCAGTAACACTAAACCTGCACAAGCAATCAGGCGACAGAACATCAAGGCTCTCATCGCTATTGACACCTCGTTTTACTAGGCTGGACTGGCATCGGCCTGCATACCATCATCCAGCAACATCGATTTACCACGCCGACTCTCGAGGGCCTTGCGCACTTCATATGATTTTTCTTCCGTGATCCGGAATGACGCCACCGCAATGATAGCTATCAGGGCGGCCGCCGCCGGAATCAGCGTGTCGCACAATCTCATCAATATAAAAGTGTCCGATGTTTGTGCACCGACCATCTCGACATCAAAGCCGGTCGCATTAAGCAGGAATCCGGAAAGACCAAAGGCCAGCGCCATGCCAAGTTTGACCACCCACCAGAATATCGAGCCAAACATACCTTCCCGGCGGTGGCCGGTTTCAAGCTCATCGATATCGCAGACATCAGCAACCATTGAACCCATCAGGGTAAACAGCGCCCCCATTCCTACGGCAATAAACGGGGCAGGAATAAGCACCTTCCAGGGGAAAAGCGGATCGTAACACCACCACTTCAGCAAACACCCGCATAGCGTGATCGACGTTGCCAGGATGAAGGTTCTGCGTTTGCCGATCCTGGCGGATACCCAGGACACCATGGCGATGGCAGACAAGGTTGCAACCGTCGTCACGCTGCCATACAGACCCATGTAGGTAGCACCCATATCGGTGTCACCCCCGGAGACATAATAAATGGTGATGTATGAACCAAAGGCGGCTACCAGCATGATGCCGTTAAACAAAAAGAAGGTCGCCACACAGAGCTTGAGAAACTCGGTGCGTTTGAGGGTAATCAGGAAGCCTTTAAAAAAGGCCTCGATATTCTGGATAATGCCACAGGGTTTGTGATCTTCTTCATGCCTTTCAGGAATAGAGCGTTCACGGGTAAAAACAGCGCTACTGACACCGAGTACGGCAACGACAACACCAATAACAATTGCCAGAACACGGGCCCCCTCGACCGAGTCTGAAAAAAGCCGGTCGTTTTCCATGATCGCATAAAACCAGGGGAGCGAAATCCATGAAAACTGCCCCATGAAATTCTGCGACGCCATCAGCCGTGTGCGCTCATGGTAGTCCGGCGTCATTTCATAGCCGAGTGCAACCCAGGGGGTGGCAAACACGGTATAGGCCAGATAGAAGAGGATGGAACCCACCAGAAAAAACCAGAAATAAAACATTTCACTGTAGCCAGCAGGCAGCTGCCACATTAACGCGAAGATAAGGCCCACGAAGATCGCGCCAATAAAAATATACGGCCGACGCCGGCCATATCGGGAGCGGGTATTATCCGAAATATAGCCCATCACCGGATCGGTCAGGGCATCGGTAAAACGCGGAATCGCCTGCAGTGTGCCGACCAGCGCCGGGTTCATACCCAGACCGACGTTGAGCACAATCGACATATAGCCAATGGCACCGCCGAGCAGATTGTTTGCTATCGCACCGAGACCATAGGCAAACTTTTGACCGAAAGAAAGCCTGTCTTCCGGTGCCGTAACATGGTCTGCATGCACGCTCAATTACTACCCCCCTGCTCTGACAGTCTATTACAGCATCGATCTCGTCGATTTATTTTTTTGGCTCAGCCAACTTGTACCGGCAACTGTTTTGTCCCGACCGATTGGCTACATAATATCCATACTTGTCATTCTGCTATTACAAATGTAACAACAGAATGTTTTACTGCCAACTTCCCGCAAACCCCTGCAATTTACGGTGGCCGATTTTAGCTAATCTGTCCTCTACCCCTGCCCCGGGTGGGGCAGGAGAAAAGGTTATATTGTAAGAACAGATTATTGTACTGCCTGGTAAACCCTGACCCAGTCAACCAGCATGGTCTGGGGCAATTCCCAGTTAGCGCCATCCGGGTCCGGATCCTGGTTTCCGCTACCCAGCGTTCCACCGATTGCCAGGTTGAGTATCATGTAGAAGTC
>JAQBDO010000039.1:0-5766 GCA_032124375.1 Gammaproteobacteria bacterium | reverse complement strand
CTGATGGTCACACCATCGGCAAGCACGATGCGGTCGCCTGGCAACAATCCGGCGCGTTCGCCCGCGCCGTTCTCAAGCAGTGATTCAATCACCGCCGGTGGTTGCCACGGAGTCAGGCCAAAATTCTCAAGCACTCCGCCTTTTTTCAACAGTTCGTCCCGGGTCTCAAAATACACCTGCAGATGCCGCTCCTGGCCATCGGCATCGCGCACCGTAAGCGCGACAATATCCAGGTCGTCAAGCCCGGCATCCAGCAGGGCCAGCACCGCAGCCTCCCAGGTTGGCGTCGGCTCACCTTCAATTGCCAGTATCTCATCACCACTCTGAATACCGGCATCAAAGGCATATGAAGCAGGCGTCACATCACCCACCACCGGCTTCAGACCAGGCACACCGGTGACAAACATGGCCCAGTAGGCAAAGATCGCAAACAGGAAGTTAAAGGCCGGGCCTGCCACAACCACGGCAATGCGTGTATTCACAGGCTGGCGGTTAAAGGCACGTGGCAGCTCTGCCACGTCCACATCGCCCTCACGTTCATCCAGCATTTTCACATAGCCGCCCAGCGGTAGCGCGGCAATCACCAGCTCGGTGTCATCCGCACCAAAGGTTCTTTTCCATAACGGTTTCCCAAAACCAATTGAGAATCTCAGAACCTTGACGCCGAGGCGACGGGCAACCCAGAAATGTCCAAATTCGTGCACCGTTACCAGCACACCGATGGTAACAATAAAGGCTGCCAGAGAAAACAACACGCCAGTCATCGTGCGGCCGCCAGTTTGCCTGATGCAATACTTTCATTCGCGAACGCACGGGCGACAGCATCATCAGCGAGGATAACTTCCAGCGAGTCTGCTGCATGTATCGGGCATTGTTCCAGCACCTGTTCAACAACCTCATGTATTGCGGTAAAGGCAATGCGTCGGTCAAGGAATGCCTGTACTGCCACTTCATTGGCTGCATTTAATACCGCTGGCGAGGTGCCACCGCTGCGCCAGGCAGCCATTGCCAGCGCCAGACAGGGATACCGGGCGCTGTCCGGCGACTCGAATTGCAGGTTGCCAACCGCCATCAAATCGAGACTCTCCGCACCCGACTCGATGCGCTGCGGCCATCCCAGCGCATGGCTGATAGGAATGCGCATATCGGGATTACCCATCTGTGCCAGCACCGATCCATCATTATACTCAACCAGGGAATGCACCAGTGACTGCGGATGCAGCACTACCTCGATACGCTCCATCGGCAAACCAAACAACCAGCCGGCCTCGATCACCTCAAGCCCCTTGTTCATCATGGTGGCAGAATCCACTGAAATTTTCCGGCCCATGTCCCAGTTGGGGTGTGCACAGGCCTGCTCCGGTGTCACAGCAGACAGTTTGCTGACCGGCAAGTTCCTGAACGGACCACCGGAAGCAGTCAACAGTATCTTGCGTACGCCGGGCGGCACCGTGCCGGCCACATAATTATCCGGGAGGCATTGCAAGATGGCGTTGTGCTCGCTGTCTACCGGCAACAGCGTGGCATCGTGATCACGCACGGCTTGCATAAACAGCGCACCGGACATGACCAGCGCTTCCTTGTTGGCCAGCATCACCCGCTTTCCCTTGCGGGCTGCTTCCAGCGAAGGCAACAGGCCGGCAGCACCGACAATGGCGGCCATTACAAACTCAACCGCCTCATGCCCGGCCACCTCGAGCAGTCCTTCGCTACCTGACAATACCTGCACATCGGCTGCTGATTGTTTTAACAAGTCAGCCAGGCGGGTAGCGGCGTCCGCATTGGCCATCACGGCATATTGCGGCTGGAAACGAATGCATTGAGCCGCGAGTTTATCAACACTGCTGTTGGCCGTGAGTGCGACAATTCTGAAGCGCCCCGGATGGCGCGCAATCACATCCAGCGTGCTTTCCCCGATGGAACCGGTCGACCCCAGCAACGTGACGCCTACAGGTGTGCGTACACTCATAACGCCGGTCACCTGCCGTTTCGAGATCGAATAGTGTGAACCACAAGCTGCATTACAGACCCAGCCATAGAAAGCCAATCATGAACATGGGCGCAGCTGCGACCAGTCCGTCGACACGGTCACAGATACCGCCATGGCCCGGAATAATATGACCACTGTCCTTGATGCCACTATGGCGTTTCATCAAACTTTCCAGCAAGTCACCGGCTACAGAGAACAGCACCGTGATGCCGGCAACCAGCATAAACATCAATGTCCACTTAAGGGAACCGCTATACAGGCCGCCGGCAACTCCGGCAAATAGCAGACTGGCAAGCAAGCCACCATAGACACCTTCCCAGGTCTTTCCCGGACTGATCGCCGGTGCCAGTTTGGTCTTTCCCCACTGCCGGCCCACAAAATACGCGCCACTATCCGCAACCCAGACCAGCACCATCAGCATCAGCGTTAATGTCGGCCCGCCCTCACCCGTCCCATGCAAGGTCACCAGTGCAGCCCATGCCGGCACGATGACCAGCGCACCGGCAATCAACTTGAGATTAACATTCAGTGAAGCAGGCAGCGCACAGCACTGTGGCCGCGACAACCAGATCAGCGCACACAGCCACCAGCCAAGGGCCAGCAATAATACCGGGTAAATACTGCGTGCCAGACCTGCCTGCCAAAGTATCCACAACAGGGCTGCTATCACCAGCGTATAGAGTACACGCATGACCCGGTTCTCAACCGGGATCAGATGACTCCATTCCCAGCTGGCCAGCAGCAGCACTGCAGCCAGAATCAGCGCGAGCACGGGCGTGGACAGAAACAACACACAGTAGACAACCAGCGGCACCAGGATGGCTGCTGACAGTAACCGCGCCTTAAGCACCCTTTTGCTGCTCCACTTGCTCGCCGGTGCGCCCGAAGCGTCGCTGGCGATTGGCGTACCACGCGAGCGCTTCATCCAGCCTTTGCCCGTCGAATGCCGGCCACAGCACCTCGGTAAAATACAGTTCGGTGTAAGCCAGTTGCCAGAGCATGAAATTGCTGATGCGTTGCTCGCCGCCAGTCCGTATAAACAGATCCGGAGGTGGCAGATCCGCCAGACATACCTCGCTCGCCAGCATCGCGGTTGTTATATCCTGTGAGTGCAATTCACCGG
The DNA here is from genome assembly GCA_032124375.1 of Gammaproteobacteria bacterium. Taxonomy (GTDB): domain Bacteria; phylum Pseudomonadota; class Gammaproteobacteria; order UBA9214; family UBA9214; genus UBA9214. The sequence goes on along the minus strand of JAQBDO010000039.1, from coordinate 2,653 downwards.
CGGCGACACGTTCAGCAAGCGTCTGCACCGCCTGGGTAATATCCCACTGGCCACCGTAATTTGCGGCGATCACCAGATCCAGGTCTGAATTGTCGCGGGTTTCTTGCTCGGCCGTAGCAATCAGTGCACACAGGTTGTCTGAAAATGCCGTGCGATTGCCGATAAAACGCAGCCGCACGCCATTCCTGTTCAGCGCAACCACCTCCTTTTTGAGGGCGTGAACAAACAGATCCATGATCAGACTGACTTCTTCACTCGGACGTCGCCAGTTTTCACTGCTGAAGGCAAACAGGGTGAGCGCCTTGATATGCTTGTCCAGACAGGCCTCTACGGCACGCCGCACCGATTTGACACCCTCACGGTGACCGACATAACGCGGCAACAACCGCGCGCGGGCCCAACGACCGTTACCATCCATGATGATGGCAATATGGCGTGGCAAACTACCCTGATTGCTGTCTTCTACCATCAAGTAAACCCGGTGTTTATATCCTCAACTGCTCGTCAACACCCGCCCGGTAACAAGCTGCTAGATTTCCATCAGCTCGGCTTCTTTTGTTGCAAGGATCTTGTCAATTTCTGCAATGTGCGCATCTGTTTTTTTCTGCATGGAGTCCTGCGCCTTGCGCTCTTCATCTTCAGAGATTTCCTTTTCCTTCAGCAGGTCCTTGAAATCACTGTTGGCATCACGCCGGATATTACGAATCGCAACCTTTGCCGCCTCGCCATCGTGACGCACAACCTTTACCAGATCACGACGGGTCTCTTCAGTCAGGGGGGGCATGGGTATACGCATGACCGCCCCGGCTGTTGACGGGTTAAGGCCAAGATCAGATTTCAGGATAGCCTTTTCAATCGCCTTCACCATGGTTTTTTCCCATGGCGTCACCGTCAGTGTGCGCGCATCCTCTACACTGATGTTTGCCACCTGCGAGATCGGCACATCCGAACCGTAATAATCCACCACCAGGTGATTCAGCAAGCTGGGATGTGCCCGTCCGGTACGCACCTTGACCAGCGTCAGCTTGAAGGCCTCAATACTCTTGTCCATGCGCATACCGGCATCTTTCAAAATATCGTCTATCATTACTGGCTCTCCTGCTGCACGAGCGTTCCAATATCCTGCCCGTCCACAATTCGGCCGAGGTGGCCGGCTTCAAATACATTAAATACGCGCAACGGCATGTTGTGCTCACTGCACAGTACCAGTGCCGTGGCATCCATCACACCGAGTTTCCTGGCAATCGCCTCGTCATAACTGATACGGGAATAGAGCGTTGCATCAGGATCGGTGAGCGGATCTGCCGTGTACACGCCATCAACCTTGGTTGCCTTCAGCATAATATCAGCGCCAATCTCAATGGCACGTAAACTGGCAGCAGAGTCCGTGGTAAAAAACGGATTACCGGTGCCCGCTGCAAAAATCACCACACGCCCCTGCTGCAGGTACTGTATTGCCTGTCTGCTGGAATAAGGTTCGCATACCTGGTCGATGGCCAGTGCTGACATCACGCTACAGGCGGCGCCTGTTTTCTCAATGGCATCCTGCATGGCGAGCGCATTAATAACCGTTGCCAGCATCCCCATGTGGTCGCCGCTCACCCGATTCATGCCTTGCGACGCCAGACCGGCACCGCGCAGGATATTGCCGCCACCGATCACCAGCCCGAGCTGAACCCCCTGACTGGCAACCGCGTGTATTTCACCGGCCAGCCGCCGTGCCACTTCCGGATCGATTCCATGCGTGCCCTGCCCCATCAGCGCTTCGCCGCTGAGCTTCAGCAATATCCGTTTATATAACATCAAATATCCTTAATATACAATGTATTATAAATTACACTGACGAACAAAACCTGGCGGGCATTGTCGTATGTTTTCTGCGAAATTGCCATAAAAAAACGGGGTCGAAATCGACCCCGTTCTGTTCAGGCTGCCATCACAGACATATGCGGCTTTTCAGCCCTGCCCCGGTAAATATCAACCACCCTTGACCTGGGCCATTACCTCGTCTGCAAAATTCTCTGTTTTCTTCTCGATGCCTTCTCCCAGTTCCATGCGTTCAAAGCGCAGCACACGGGCATCTGCCTGTTTCAGCAACGTGCCAACCGTCTGGTCCGGATCCTTGACAAAGGACTGACCCAGCAAGGTGATTTCAGCAAGATACTTGCGAATTCTGCCCGCGATCATTTTTTCAATGATATCGTCAGGCTTGCCGCTTTCACGCGCCTGCGCGGTAAAGATGTTACGCTCGGTGGCAACCAGCTCCTCCGGCACCTCGTCCTCGGAGATACAGACCGGACACGGATCATGCGCAGCAATATGCATCGCCAGGTCCTTGCCAAGCACACTATCTCCACCGGCCAGCTCAACCAGCACGCCAATGCGAACACCATGGCGGTAACTGGCAATTCCATTGTCACTGTGCACCCGCGTAAAACGTCGAACAGAGATATTCTCGCCAATGGTTGCAATCAGGGCCTTGCGCGCATCCTCGACAGTAGCTGCATCACCATCCCTAAGCGGCATGGCCATTAGCGCATCCATATCTGCCGGGTTATCCGCCAGCACGCGTTTCGCTATTGCTGCAGCGAAGTCCTGAAAATCCTCTTTCCTGGCAACGAAATCGGTTTCACAGTTCACTTCAACAACGGCT
>JAQBDO010000038.1:0-3720 GCA_032124375.1 Gammaproteobacteria bacterium | reverse complement strand
ATTATGCGGCGGGTCACCACGCAACCGAGCGTTATGGGGTGCAGGCCCTCGGCGAGCACCTGGCCGGACAATTTAATATCACGCACCGGTTTATCGATATCGCCAATCCGGTTTGATGAGGGCATTGTCCGCCTGCGGTCGGCATGTCAAAAACATGCGCTTTAAGTGCGTTTTCCCCCGCCACCCACTTGACCTTATCGGGTAGTTAGACCATCCTATGCGGTTCTTGTCAGTAGCTGTATTAAATTAGAATATTCCGAAATAGTTAAGGTCCTTTTGGCGCAGATCCCAGCGGAAAAAGATCGTAACTAACTGTTTTGTAAAAACTAAACTGGAGATTGCCATATGGGTGGCGATAACACCAATTCAGGACGGCGCCGTTTTCTGACAGCTGCAACCACTGTCGTCGGTGCAGTCGGAGTGGGCTTCGTGCTCGTACCTTTTATTTCTTCCATGCAGCCCAGTGCCAAGGCGCGCGCAGCCGGTGCACCAATTCGTGCCGACATCAGCAAGCTGGAACCGGGTCAGATGATCCGGGTGAAGTGGCGCGGCAAGCCGGTATGGCTGGTCAGGCGCACAGAAAAGATGCTGGAAGTGCTGCCTACACTGGATCCCCAGTTGCGTGATCCGGAGTCGCTGGAGTCAGAGCAGCCGCCTTATGCGCAAAACGAATATCGTTCCATCAAGCCGGAAGTGCTGGTTACCGTTGGCATTTGTACCCATCTGGGTTGCTCCCCAACGTACCGGCCTGACGCAGGGGCCGCTGATCTGGGCGCTGACTGGGAAGGCGGCTTTTTCTGTCCCTGCCACGGTTCAAAATTTGACCTTGCCGGACGTGTATACAAGGGCGTGCCTGCACCGCTGAATCTGGTCGTACCACCGCACGTCTACCTGAGTGAAACAGAGTTGGTGATTGGTGATGACGGGGAGGCCGCATAATGGGCGAAAAATGGAACAAGGGCCTGCTTGGCTGGATTGATGCGCGTTTCCCGCTGAGTAAAATGTGGTACGAGCATCTGGCCGAGTACTACGCACCCAAGAACTTTAACTTCTGGTATTACTTTGGTTCGCTGGCGCTGCTGGTGCTGGTTATCCAGATCCTGACAGGCGTCTGGCTGACCATGAACTACAAGCCGGATGCAGCAATGGCGTTTAATTCCGTTGAATACATCATGCGGGATGTGAACTGGGGCTGGTTGATTCGCTATATGCACTCCACCGGCGCATCCATGTTCTTTATCGTGGTGTATCTGCATATGTTTCGTGGCTTGATCTACGGCTCTTTCAAGAAACCACGGGAACTCATCTGGATCTTCGGCATGATCATCTATGTGTGCCTGATGGCGGAGGCCTTTATGGGTTATTTGTTGCCCTGGGGGCAGATGTCCTACTGGGGTGCGCAGGTGATTATTTCCCTGTTCGGTGCGATCCCGGGTATCGGTGATGCGCTGGCGCTGTGGATTCGCGGTGACTTTGTGATCGCCGATGCCACGCTGAACCGCTTCTTCGCCTTCCACGTGATTGCCGTACCGATCGTGCTGCTGGCACTGGTGGTGCTGCACATCCTGGCGCTGCACGAGGTGGGTTCCAACAACCCCGACGGTGTCGAGATCAAGAAGAACAAGGATGCCAATGGCATACCACTGGATGGTATCCCGTTCCACCCGTACTATACGGTGAAGGATATTGTCGGTGTGGCGGTGTTCCTGATTATCTTTTCGATTATCGTGTTCTTTATGCCCGAGATGGGTGGCTGGTTCCTGGAACGGGATAATTTTATTCCGGCAGACCCGTTGAAGACACCGACACATATCGTCCCGTTGTGGTATTTCACGCCTTTCTACGCCATTTTGCGTGCGGTACCTGACAAGTTCCTCGGTGTGGTCGCCATGGGAGGCGCTATTTTTGTGCTGTTCCTGTTGCCCTGGCTGGATCGCAGTCCGGTCAAGTCGATCCGCTACCGTGGCGGGATTTACAAGATCGCAATTGCCGTGTTTGTCATCAGTTTTGTAGCATTGGGATACCTCGGAACCCAGCCGGCAACGCCGCTGTACACAAACTTCGCACGCCTCTTCAGTGTGCTGTACTTCGGGTTCTTTGCCTCATTGTTGATTATTCCCAGGTTTGAAAAGACCAAACCGGTACCTGAAAGGGTGACGTCATGAAAAAATATCTGGTCGTTGTTTTGCTGGCACTGGCACCCGCCTGGACATTTGCGACAGGTGGTCCCGGTGTGCACCTGGATCAGGCGAATATTGATCCGACCAACAAGCAGTCACTGCAGCGCGGTGCCAGGACGTTTGTCAACTACTGTCTCAGTTGTCACTCGGCCAGCCTGATGCGTTACGAGCACATGGGTAATGACCTGGGGATCGATGAGAAACTGGTCAGCGAGAATCTGATCTTTACCGGCGGCAAGGTGGGTGATCTGATGACCGTTGCAACGGCGCCGGCAGATTCCAAGGTGTGGTTTGGTACGGTACCACCCGATCTGACGGTGATCGCACGCGCACGCGGTGTTGACTGGTTATATACCTATTTGCGCAGTTTCTACCAGGATGATTCACGCCATATTGGCACCAATAACCTGGTGTTCCCTGACGTCGGTATGCCGAATGTCCTGTGGGAGTTGCAGGGTGTACAGGAACCGGTGATCACCACAATAAAAGAGCATGACGGCACTGAAGTGAAAGTCGTCGAACTGGACCTGGTTGAGCCGGGTATCCTGACGCCGGTTGAATTTGACCGTACGGTACGTGACCTGGTGAATTTCCTGGACTACCTGGGCGAGCCTGCCAAGCATGAACGGCGTGCGCTGGGCACCAAGGTTATTTTGTTCCTGCTGATGTTTCTCGTGCTTGCCTACCTGCTGAAGCGAGAATTCTGGAAGGATATTCACTAGACCGGATTAGCTGGAAGCCGGATACGTCAACCATAAGGGATGCCTGATATGGCCCTGGTAGCAAATCGTCGTTCTGTTATGAGCCTGTTTTCATCAGGAACCTGTCCGCACAGTCACGCTGTCCGCATGGTGCTGGCCGAGAAGGGCATTACCGTTGAGATTGTCGAGGTCGACAATACTCACAAGCCGGAAGATTTGCTTGATCTGAATCCGTACAACACGGTGCCGACACTGGTTGACCGTGAGCTGGTTCTTTATGATCCGCAAACCATCATGGAATATCTGGATGAGCGTTTCCCCCACCCGCCACTGATGCCGGTTGACCCGGTCTCGCGTGCCCGCGCGCGGCTGGCGTTGTTCCGTATTGCGCAAGACTGGTATGAACTGGTGCCGGCACTTGATTCGAAGGGTGAGAAGACGTCCGCCACGGCACGCAAGACGCTGAGCGACAGTATGACATCCAGTGCCGAGGTATTTGCAGCCAAGCCCTTTTTCCTCAGCGACGAGTTTTCACTGGTTGATGCCATGGTTGCACCCATTCTGTGGCGCTTGATGAAGTATCGTATTGAGCTTCCGCGGCAGGCGCGTCCGGTACAGGAATATGCCGATCGCATCTTTGAGCGGGAGTCATTTCAGGCGAGTCTCAGTGAAGCCGAACGTGAGATGAGAGAATAACTGACTTCTTTCCGGAAATTCCGCGCCTTGTCTGCAAGGCCGGCGAATTACAAAACACACAATTCCTGCCACCCTGATTTGTATGACTTCCAGCCGTCCCTATCTTGTACGTGCCATCCATGAATGGATCCTGGATAACGAGT
>JAQBDO010000037.1:0-6486 GCA_032124375.1 Gammaproteobacteria bacterium | reverse complement strand
GGAAAAACACGCAAGAATAAATGCCATAAAATGCCTTTTTCCGCGTAATTCCCTGTGCTTCCGTGGCTATTAAATAAATTTGGTGTTCAGCTAAAATATGATTCAGCACACGTTATTAACAGGCTTAATGAGCACCAGGGGATACACGTTATGAGACTCACCACCAAATTCAATCTGGTTCTGCTGCTGGTGTTCGCGCTGGGACTGGGAGCAGCAGGCTACGTGTCTTACACGGTGTTACACAAACATGCCCGTGAAGAGGTGCTCGATCACGCCGGCATGATGATGGAGGCCGCACTGGCGATTCGCGGTTACACGGTAAAGGAAATCCGGCCGCTGCTGGCGTTGCAGATGAAGCGCGACTTTCTGCCGCAAACGGTACCCTCGTATGCAGCCACCCAGAATTTCGCGACCGTGCGTGAGACCTATCCGGAATACACCTACAAGGAGGCTGCGCTCAATCCGACCAATCCGCGTGACAGCGCCACTGACTGGGAAACGGATATCATTAATGCCTTTCGCAACAATGCGGAACTTGCCGAGATTTCCGGTGAGCGTATTACCCCAATGGGGAAATCGCTGTACTACGCCCGCCCGATACGCATCAAGGACAAAAACTGCCTGACCTGTCACAGCACGGTGGAGGCGGCGCCAGAGACCATGGTCAAGTTGTATGGCGAGCAGCACGGTTTTGGCTGGCAGCTGGACGAGGTGGTCGGTAGCCAGATCGTCAGTGTGCCGCTATCTCTGCCGCTGGAAAAGGCCCGCCAGGAATTCCTGATTTTCATGGCCTCACTGGTGGCAATATTCCTGCTGATCTTTATTGTTATCAATATTATGTTGAGCCGCCTGATCATCCGGCGTGTCCGGGAAATGGCGCATATCTCTGATGAAATCAGCACCGGTCATGCCGATGTGCCGGCCTTCAACGACACCGGCAAGGACGAAATTTCAGACCTCAACAAATCATTTACCCGCATGCGTCGCAGTCTTGAAAAAGCGATGAAGATGCTGGAAGACTAACGGGAAGACCATGGCAATGAATCGTAATAATCGCACCTGGCTGTGCAGTGTTCTGTTTATGGACATTGTCGACTATTCGAAGTTGCCGGATGATCAGCAAATGCAGGTCAAACAGAGTTTCAGCACGCTGGTCGTTGATGCGCTCAGGGGGCTTCCCGATGAAGATTCCATCAAGCTGGATACCGGTGATGGCATGGCTCTGTGTTATCTGGGTGCGCCCGAGGACATCCTGTATGCCGCTATTGGCCTGCGTGATGCCTTTATTCAGGTGAAGGCGATTTGCGAGACCTGCTATAGCGTACGCCTGGGAATTAACCTCGGCCCCATCAAGATCATGGAAGACATCAACGGTAACCGTAACACGATAGGTGATGGCATCAATGCGGCCCAACGTATCATGAGCTTTGCCGAGCCGAACCATTTGCTGGTGTCGCGCACCTATTATGACGTTGTCAGTTGTCTCTCCAAGGAAAACCCGAAAATGTTTACCTATAGCGGCATTCACAGCGACAAGCATGTCAGGGAACATGCGGTCTATGAGGTGGTTTCTTCAGCAGATGGTGGCCTGCAGCAAGCGCTGCTGCATGGAAATTCGACAGAGGTCGTTGGCAGCCTGCAGCAGCGCGGATTTGATCTGGACGAAAAAATCAGGAAGACCGTGCAGGAAGAGCTCGCCCGCATTATTGGTCCAATGGCCGGTGTGCTGCTGAAACGCGCGATAAAGAAGAGCAGCAGTGTCGACCAGTTGTTTGAGTTGCTCGCCGAGGAAATTCCCACCGAATCCGAGAAGGCACGCTTTCTTGCCCGCAAGGACGGTTTGCACTAAGGCGCAGTTTGATATCACGTCTGCCTGGCAGAATACCCGTTAAAGCGCCGGGCACAGGTAAATTCCGCCCTGCAAAGACTGCTGTTGCAGGGCGGAATTTATTCGGCCTGCTACAAACCGGGCCACTACCCACGGTTTTCAGAGGCAGAGTGATAATGGCGTACCGGGTGAGCGCCGCGATGCCGACTCCCGGGTCACAGTCGCTTGACGCACGGGGTTGTTACAACTCATCCTTGGCGCGATGAACCCTTCGACATGCTCTCAAAACGGCACTGCATGGCTCACCTGCAGCGCGCTGCTTTGCGCCAGCATGTTACTGTGCGGTTGCAGCAGCTTTTCTGACTGGCGCTCGTCCTCGACAAGATCTGCACCGCTGCCCACACCCAGCGACAGTTTTTTGCTACCGCCGGAAGGAACGGATGTCGTTGGTATTGTTCAGATTACCAGCGCACGCTACGAGGACACGCTGTCTGATATCGCGCGTCGCTACGACCTGGGTTACGAGGAAATAGTCGCCGCCAATCCCGGCGTGGATCCGTGGTTGCCCGGCGAAGGCACGCGGGTGGTGTTACCCACACAGTTCGTGCTTCCGGATGCGCCGCGACAGGGCCTGGTTTTGAATTTGGCCGCCATGCGACTGTTTTACTATCCCGGGCCCGGCGTGGATGAGCCACCCAGGGTAATCACTTATCCTGTCGGCATCGGCCGGGAAGGCTGGCAAACCCCCCAGGGGGCTGCCCGCATTACCGAGAAGATTGTGCAGCCCGCCTGGACCGTACCCGCATCAGTGCGCAGGGAACATGCCAACATGGGTGACCCGTTACCGCCTGTCGTGCCAGCCGGCCCGGATAATCCGCTGGGAGCATTTGCCATGCGTCTGAATCTCCCGAGCTATCTCATCCATGGCACCAATCAACCCTGGGGTGTGGGACTTCGGGTCAGCCACGGTTGCGTGCGGCTCTATCCGGAGGACATCGCCAGGCTGTTCCCGGAGGTTCCGGAGGGAACACCAGTGACCATCGTAAACCAGCCCTATGTGGCTGGTTGGCGAAACGGGCAACTCTATCTGGAGGCCCACCCGCCGCTGGCCGAGGAGGCCAAGCGCTGGGGCAACAGCCTCAAGCCCATGGAGCAGGCGCTGGCGAAAAAGGCGGCGGCGGCTGCTGCCGTAAACTGGGACAAGGCAAGAAAAGTAGCACGCGAAGCCAGGGGTATCCCGATTCCTGTTTCACCTGACAGCCCGGATTATGCAGCTATACTGGCCGCGGCGCCGCAGGTGCCCAGTAACCCGCCATGGGCGTTGGCAGAAGACCGGGAAGGACAGAAAGTTCAATAAATCTGCACGGATCTATCCAGAAATACTTAATCAATCAACAAGGGCAATCCTATGAGCAATGAACCGAAGAAACCGGGCCGTGACTGGACTGATGAGGTGCTGGTCACCGGCAATGAACTGGTTGGGCGCATCAAAAAACTGGTGGCAGATGGCAATGTGCGTCGGCTCATCATCCGTAAACCCGACGGCGAGAGCTTGCTTGAGATCCCGTTGACAGCCGGGGTGGCGGTAGGCGGGACAGTCACCATACTGGCGCCGGTACTGGCGGCCATTGGCGCCCTGGCTGCACTGCTGGCAGAGTTCAAAGTGGAGGTTGTTCGCACCGATGGGGATGACCAGGGAGAGGGCTAATCAGCCTTTGAGCGCTCAAAATTAAAAAGGCCACCCTGAAGGTGACTTTCCCGGGATGGCGCGCCCGAGAGGATTACTCGCCGCGAAGCGGCTCGCCCTGCGGGTCAGCGCCTTTGCAAGGCGCTGCTGTCTCACCCGGCGTTGCCGGGTTCGGCTCGAAACGGGGATGTTTTCATCTGCCCTCCGGCACCCTATATCAAAAAAGGCCACCCTGAAGGTGACCTTTCCCGAGATGGCGCGCCCGAGAGGATTCGAACCTCTGACACCCGGCTTCGGAAGCCGGTACTCTATCCAGCTGAGCTACGGGCGCTGATCGCCCTGTTTTGGGCGGAGAGCAAGAATAACGCTATCCGCCTGACGGGTCTATGGCCGAAGGTCACTGAATTTACAGGTGTTAGCCATGATTTCCTGAGGTTGAGGGTTTCCAGTATAATTTGGCGGCATTCGTTTCAGGTCTATGTCAGAAGACTGGGTAGTTCCCAGATAATTCAGGAGAATACAGTGAGTCAAGATAAAGAATTTTTCAGCATGTTTTTTGGAATCATGGGTGCATTAGCGGCTTTTGCCATCGTTTTAGTCATCATTGCGTCTAAATTAACCAGCGAGGTTTCAGACTACAAGCCCGAGGAGATTGTGATAGAAAACATCAAGCCGGTGGGCGAGGTTTATATTGCCGGCGAATCAGAACCCGAGCCGCTGGCAGCAGTTGCTGATGCGGGTGATGCGGCCGGATCGAAATCCGGTGAACAGGTTTACAACAGTAATTGCATGGCTTGTCATGGCACGGGCGCTGCGGGTGCACCAAAGATGGGTGATGCTGCGGCCTGGGCGCCGCGCATCGCAACGGGTATGGATAGCCTGTTTGCCAATGCCACCAAGGGCCTGAATGCCATGCCGCCGAAAGGGCTTTGCATGACCTGTTCGGATGAAGAGCTGCAGGGTGCAATTCAATACATGGTCGAAAACAGTCAGTAGGAAAAACTGTTCAAATGAAAAAAGGGCTGCTCTGCAGCCCTTTTTTATTGGTGCGCCAGGATTAGATATGTTTCGTCAGTGTTATCCGGATTTGGTCTGCCGCGCAGTTGCCATCTGCAGGCGTGATTCCAGGCTCTGATCCAGTAGTGCGGTAGCTGCTTCCTGTGGTACCGGCGGGCTGAACAGGAAGCCCTGTATTTCATTGCATTGCAGGTCTCGCAGGATATTGAGCTGTTGCTCGGTTTCGACGCCCTCGGCAATCACTTTGAGTCCCATGCTATGGGCCATCGAAATGATTGCGCTGACGATAGCCGCATCATCAGAGTCGATGCTGATGTCGCGGATAAATGAACGGTCAATCTTTATGGTGTTGATCGGAAAACGCTTCAAATGGTTGAGTGAGGAGTAGCCGGTTCCAAAGTCATCAATGGAGATGCGCATACCGGAACAATGTAATGCGCGCATGGTTGCTGCGGCCATGTCGATATCCTGCATGATGGTGCTCTCGGTGATTTCGAGTTCCAGGTAATTGGGGCACACATCGGTCTCTCTCAGGGTGTTCAGGATTTGCTTGAGCAGGTCTTGCTGGCTGAACTGTACTGCCGAGAGATTAACGGCTACAGAAAATTCACGGAAACCGCTCTCATGCCACTGCTTGATCTGGCGACAGGCAGAGTCCATTACCCAGTATCCAATGGCGGTAATCAAGCCGGTTTCTTCGGCCAGTGGTATAAATTCGTTGGGCGGGATCATGCCCAGTTGCGGATGGTGCCAGCGTACCAGTGCTTCAACTGAATTGACCTTGCCGGTGGCAAGATTAATCTTTGGCTGGTAATACAGCTCCAGCTGATTTCTGTCGACAGCGTGCCGCAGGTCATTCTCGAGCTTCAGAATTTGAAGCGAACCCTTGTTTAGTTTTTCGTCGTAAAACCGGTAGTTGTTGTGGCCTTGAATCTTGGCGTAATAGAGCGCGGTACTGGTGTTTTTAAGCAGTTCCTCGGCGCTGGAGCCATGCTCGGGAAACAGGCTTACACCAATGCTGCAGGAGAGATGGAATTCGTTTTCCTGGATATCAATCTGTCCTGCGACGGATTCGATGACACGATTGACGATCTGACCGGTAAAGTCAGTGCAATCGAGTCCGGTGATCAGGATGCCAAATTCATCACCTCCAAGGCGATAGATTGAGGTCGTGCCACTGGTGTTATTGAGACGTGCAACCGTATCTGTGCTGCGCAGTACATCGGATAGTTTGCCGCTGACAATGCTGAGTAATGCGTCGCCGATGGCATAACCGTGGGTAGTGTTGATGCGTTTAAACATGTTTAGGTCGAGCATCATGATAGTGGCATGTTGCCTGTTGCCACGGCAGGCTTTTACGGCAGCGGTAATACTGTTTTGAAAGTCGTCACGGTTTGGCAGGCCGGTCAGGGCGTCACGGCTGACTGATACATCCGGATGTGTGAATTCTTCTGTGGCCATTGAATGGCTGTCGATGCCCATCGCCGGCGATGGCACGGTGTTTCCCGGGCAAGCTTCCTGTGCATCGGTGTTTTGGGGGCTTTCCCATACAGAAACACGATTGCGACCGTTGTGTTTTGACTGGTAAAGGGCCTTGTCAGAGCGATCGATCAGTTCGGACAGGCTTACCGGTTGCTGTTCAATGGAAGAAATGCCGAAACTGGTGGTGATGGCAATGGCTGAATTGTCCGCTTCATCGACGATGTCGAGCTGTTCGATGCGCTGGCGGGCAAGTTCTGCGATGGCTGCTGCTTGCAGCAGGTCCACACCCGGCAAAATGATGCAGAATTCTTCGCCGCCATAACGGCAGACACTGTCTGTTGAGTTTACCGACAGACCGAGGATGTCTGCGACTTTCTTGATGACTTCGTCACCTGTGGTGTGTCCGTGAAGATCGTTGATAGTCTTGAACATGTCGATATCAGACATGATGCAGGAGAGCGCATGATTATCG
>JAQBDO010000036.1:0-4889 GCA_032124375.1 Gammaproteobacteria bacterium | reverse complement strand
GATCATGACTGATATTCAGTACCACTGACGCCAGCGGTTGCAGCGAATACAGCGTCTCCAGCTGAAAACTGGAGAGCTCCAGCACATACAGGGCCGGCTCATCCTCTGCGATCAGGTCCAGTGCCGGGGTACCAATATTGCCACCGGTACGTACATCAACACCGGCACGTCGCGCCATCGCACTCAGCAGAGTGACGACCGTGCTCTTGCCATTGGAACCGGTGACAGCAATTACCGGTGCTCTGGCTGCCTGTGCAAACAGTTCAATATCACCGATGACTGGCACCTGCCTTGCCAGTGCCGCCACAATTTCCGGCTCGTCCATTGAAACACCGGGGCTGATGACGATCTGCTCGGCACGCTCAAAAGCGTCCTTGTGAAAACCGCCAAGGAACAGCACCACGTCCGCCGGCAGTTCGGAGCGCGAATGCTCCAGTTGCGGCGGCTGTTCACGACTGTCGACAATGGCCACAGGCACACCCTGGCGCGACAGGTAGCGCGCCACGGACAGTCCCGTCTTACCGAGCCCAACCACCAGCGTTCTGCACGCCTTGTCAAATTTCGCTGTCATGACTATTGCCGGAACCGCCATTAATCAAGGCTCGTTAAAAATAATATGCTGATTGCGTATGCCTGCATGATCTGCCCTAACGAATTTTCAGGGTGGCCAGACCCACCAGCACAAGAATCACTGTAACAATCCAGAAACGCACAATGACGCGTGGTTCCGGCCAGCCTTTCAGTTCAAAATGATGATGCAGGGGCGCCATGTGAAAAATACGTCGCCCGGTCAACTTGAACGAGGCCACCTGCAGGATCACCGACACGGTCTCCATCACAAACACGCCGCCCATTACCATGAACACCAGTTCCTGTCGCACCAGCACCGCAACGATACCGAGCGCCGCACCCAGTGCCAGCGCCCCCACATCCCCCATGAATACCATCGCGGGATAGGCGTTAAACCACAGGAAACCCAGGCCCGCACCCACCAGTGCGCCACAAAAGACAACCACCTCGGAGGCATCGCGGATGTAGGGGATTCCCAGGTACACGGAAAACTTTACGTTACCGGTGGCATAGGCAAACACAGCCAGCGCTGCGGCTATCAACACGGTCGGCAATATCGCCAAACCGTCAAGACCGTCCGTCAGGTTGACGGCATTACTGGAACCAACGATGACAAAATAGGCCAGCACCACGTACAACCAGCCAAGGTCGATCGCAATATCCTTGAAGAACGGTACGATTAATGAAGTCTCGGCCGGTGTCGTTGATGTCAGGTAAAGAAACATCGATACACCCAGCGCCACTACAGACTGCCAGAATATTTTGCTGCGCGCCGACAGACCATCCGAGTTCTTCAACACCAGCTTCTTGTAATCATCAACCCAGCCAATCACGCCGAACAATGTCGTCGTCACCAGCATCACCCAGACATAACGATTACCCAGATCTGCCCACAACAGGGTTGCCACCACAACAGCAATCAGTATCAGGGCGCCGCCCATGGTTGGCGTACCCGCCTTTACCAGATGCGTTTGCGGACCGTCATCACGCACACGCTGCCCGATCTGGTAGCGACCCAGTCGACGAATCATCTCCGGGCCCACCACAAAGGAAATCACCAGCGCCGTCAGCACACCGAGGATGGCTCGCAGCGTCAGGTACTGGAACACATTAAAACCACTGTGGTACTGACTCAGATACTCGGCCAGATATAGCAGCATGTCAGTGCATCTCTCCTGCGTTTGGTTTCACGCCCAGCGCGCTAACGACACGTTCCATACGCATGCGCCGTGACCCCTTCACCAGAATGTGCAGGGGGCCGGCAAGGTCCTTGCGCAACGCCACCAGCAATTCTTCCAATGCTGGAAACGCCCCACCCGGTCCGTCAAAGGAGGCAACTGCGGCCCGCGCCAGTTCACCCAGGCCATACAAACGGCTCACACCGGCCGCGCGCGCCATGCGACCGGCAGCACTGTGCAACTCGGCAGCACCGGCACCGAGCTCGCCCATATCACCCAGCACCAGCCAACGCTCACCGTCGGCCAACGCCAGCACATCCAGCGCCACCTGCAGCGACTCGGGGTTGGCGTTATAGGTATCATCGATGAGCGTGACCGCACCTGGCAGGGAATGAATATTGAATCGGCCGGCCACCGGTGCCAGGGATAGCAACCCTTCCCTGACCGCATCAAGACCGGCACCGGCAGCCTGTGCGGCGGCGCAGGCTGCCAGCGCGTTCATGACGTTGTGCTTGCCCGGCAAAGGCAACCGAAACTCGATACTGCCTGCCGGCGTGTGCAGTCGCACATCACTGCCACTGGCGTCACCTTGCCAGTCAGCCGTGACATCCGCATCCTGCAAACCAAAGTCAACAATGCGGCAATGCGCAGCCAGCTTGCGCCATAGCGGTGCAAAGGCATCATCGGCATTAATAACCGCCACGCCCTGTTTGCCAAGACGGGCAAACAGTTCACCCTTGGCCGTTGCAACACCTTGCAGATCACCGAATCCTTCCAGATGCGCCGGACCGGCATTGGTGATGACGGCGATGGATGGCTGCGCGATAGCCGCCAGGTAATCAATCTCGCCCGGGTGATTGGCACCCATCTCGAGTACCGCAAATTCGTCATCCTCGCCAAGTCGGGCGAGGGTCAGCGGCAAACCAATATCGTTATTCAGATTACCCTGCGTCGACAGCGTGCGCCCGCAGCGGCAAAGAATAGCGGCTGTCATCGAACGTACCGTGGTCTTGCCATTGCTGCCGGTAATCGCAACCACCGGCAGGGAAAACTTTTGCCGCCAGTGCGCACTCAACTGACCCAGTGCCAGGCGGGTGTCAGCAACCTCGATCTGTGGCAGTGCTGATTCACAGGGGCGGGCAACAGCCGCCGCCACGGCACCCTGCTCGCGGGCTGTTTCAATAAATTTGTGGCCGTCAAAGTGGGGGCCCTGCAAGGCAAAGAACAGTGACCCGGGCTGCAGTTGCCGGGTGTCTGTACTGACACCCAGAAACGGCATATCCGTCCCCGTGTAGTTGCCGGCAAGCACCTGCGCCGCTTCTGACAGTTGCATCGCCATCATCGTGACCATTCCCGGGCGATGGCCATGACACGCTCCCGGTCACTGAAGGGAATAGCCTTGCGGCCAATCAACTGCACTGTTTCGTGGCCTTTACCGGCGATCAACACTATGTCATCAGCACCGGCATGCTGCACCGCCAGGGAAATCGCAGCGCCACGATCATGTTCAACCTGAACAGCACCGGGTCGCTTCAGTCCGGCACGGATAGCCTCGACAATCTTGCCTGCATCTTCGGAACGCGGGTTATCGTCTGTCAGCACAATCTTGTCTGCGAAACGTTCCGCCACAGCGCCCATCAGGGAGCGCTTGCCCTGATCACGATCACCGCCGGCCCCGAACACACACCACAGCTTGCCCTTGCAATGCGCCCGCAGCGAATGCAGCGCTGCTTCCAGCGCACCCGGGGTGTGCGCATAGTCAACCACTACCAGCGGATGACCGGTCCCCATATCGAAAGGTTCCATGCGACCCGGCACGGTACGGGTTACGGCAAGCCGCCGCATGGCCTCTGCAAAAGGCAGACCCGACACACACAGGCTCGCCAGTGTCGCCAGCAGGTTACTGGCATTGAAACGCCCCAGTAAACCGCACCGCAGCGAACCGCTGCCCCACGGGGTCATGACGTCCATGCGCAAACCGCTGACATCAAACTCCAGATTTCGACCGATCACCCACTGTGCCGGGAAACGGGTACGAAACGGTTCATTCTCCAGACGGTAGGCAACCGGCGCGACACCCGGGGGTATCGCATCCAGCAGCGCACTGCCAAACCTGTCGTCGGCATTAATGACGGCATAGCGCAGGCCATCGGTATGAAACAGCTTGCGCTTCGCCTCTGCATACGCCTCCACATTACCGTGGTAGTCGAGGTGATCACGGGTCAGGTTTGTCAACACTGCCAAATCAAAAGTCACACCACGGACACGTCCCTGGTCCATGGCGTGTGAGGAAACTTCTGAAACCACACAACGCGCACCCTTTTGCTGCATGGAAGACAATGCCTGCTGCATCGTCAGCGCATCCGGTGTGGTATGCGTTGCTGCCGACAACTCGCCAAACAAGCCATAGCCCAGCGTGCCGATTACGCCACAGCGACGGTCATCGCTGTTCAGCGCCTGTGCAATGTAATGGCAACAGGAGGTTTTACCGTCGGTACCGGTGATACCGATCATAAACAGTCCGCGTGAAGGATGACCATAAAACCGGTCGGCTATCAGGCCGACCGTGTGACCCAGCTCAGCAACCGCAACAACCGGCACCGGCAGCAGCGCAGCCATTTCCGCCAGACTGGCATCAGCAGCGACCGGCTCCCAGGCAACAGCAGCTGCACCGAGTGCAATGGCCTGGCGCGCATGTTGCAAACCGTGTGTTTGCGTACCCGCAACCGCCAGAAACAGATCACCCGCCTGCACCTTGCGACTGTCGAGCGCCAGGCCGGTAACAACGACATCATGGGATGCGTCCACATCCTTGAGCCCCTGCAGCAATCTGCCCAGGGTATGCTCTGCCGCCAGCAACTCTGCCGTCATCATGCAGGCTCCTCCTCATCACCACGCCGGGTCTGCAACAGCGGCAGATTGTCAGGAGGCACTGCCATCAGGCGCAAGGCACCCGACATCACCTTTGAAAATACCGGTGCCGCAATCTGACCACCGTAATACTTGCCATTACGCGGCTCATCAACCATCACAACCATCACCAGCCGGGGATTACTCGCCGGCGCCATACCGGCAAACGCCGCTACGTACTTGTCACTTGAATAACCACCCGGCGATGATTTCTTGATCGTACCGGTCTTG
>JAQBDO010000035.1:0-6382 GCA_032124375.1 Gammaproteobacteria bacterium | reverse complement strand
TTCGACCGTGGCAGTAATCTACTCACTCAATCGGAGGAAGAGCCCTCCGTTCACGATGCCTCCCCGGGCCGGGATCCAGTGTGTGTGCGGGAGCAGGGAAGGGGATTGTATCGACAGGTTCAGGTGATTTCAGCAGTTATGCCAACACTCTTCTCCGGTACATTATAAGCAGAGTTAACGCAGCGCATGCCGCAGCGATAACGGCAGGAAACAGCACAGTTGTTACCGAATAATGCTCCAAAGCGATAATGACAATCAGGTTGCGAGCCATGAACAGGACGAAGAATTTCACATCCTCCTCGAATGGATAACAATAGGCCTTGCGAAAAGTGGGGCCAAATCCGAGCACATCAACCGTGGTCAGGATGATAACGGCCCATAACGGGTCGGCTGTAAAGTACCAGAGCGGCAAGGAAGCCATCGCTAACAGAAAGAAGCCCCGGTCAGCGAGAGTGATCGTTATGTCTGCCTTCTTTGTATAGGCCAGTATGGCAACGGCAATCGTAATGGTGCCTGAAATACCGATGGGCCAGGCACCCGCACCGCCGCCATCGTTAAGCTGCGCGAGGAATACGATGAATGTTGTGGAGCCCCAGATTATCCAGGAAAATACGTGCGGCTTTATTTCATCTTTCAGGATCGAACGAATATAGGGTAGAAACGCAATAAAGGTCAGTGCGATAGCGACTGCGCTGAAAAACTCTTTCTGCATGTTATACACCCCGTCCTGTTGTCACTTCAGGAACGTTGTTGTGCTTCCAGCCGGGACCTGGCCGCGTACAGAAGTATAACTGAGTAAAGTTTGTGAAATCCGAGCAGGGCTCTAAAGCCGAACCCAGGTGCAAGTTCGCCCGTTTTTGAATGTTTCACCGGAACGACGGCTGATCCAAAGTACAAACGCGTGCAGGTGCCGTTGGTGCCTGATGCAGGGGCGACCATGAGCCACGAACGGGTGCGGCGGTGGAAATCAGACATCAACAACTGGTTTTCACTGCGTGCCTCCACGTTCCAGGCAGCAAATGCGTCGATTGAGCCGGCCGCCAGTTGTTCTGCCTGGGCATCCGTAGAAGGTTTCGATACGGCGGTTTTCAGGATAAACCGTTCCAGCTTGAATACCGGAGTTGTATAAAAGGCCGTTACAAAGCGGGCCTGAGACACTGCCCCGTGAATTTCCGTCACGTAACAATCGGTGTAGGTGACTTCCCCATGGTAGTTGTTTAACAGTGCATCGTCAGGAATCAAGCACGATTCAATCGAAAACACGATTCAGATTCCGTTCAGGCCATTATTTTTAAGGCAATATACGGGACGATATTTAAAATAATGATGGCAATTTTATAATTGCCTAAATACTGCATATACAATGGCGCCAGGTCGGATTGATTGACGCCGAATAGTTTGCTATGGATGTTTGAAACAGGCCCTCTTATTGCAACTAACGCGATAGCTGAAACAAGAAGAATGCCAGTATTGATAACCGAACACCAGCCAAGAAATAGTGTTAACGCATTCATATCCATTATTCAAATTGCTCCTGATGTTTCAGTAACCCTGTTGTATATGGTTGCATTCGGTTTTCGAATCCGTGCGATCTGCCAGTCCTTGTTGTTACACTGAAGGTGCGCTTCATCGCCATTCTTTTGTGACTGATCCTCACAATCAGCACCTTGGCGGGATCCATTTTTGGATTCCAGTTTATGTGTAGTGCGTGATAGTTGGGAGGCGGCCGACTATCACGCAGACTTGAATTTGATTCTGGATAGCGCGTTATCGGGAGGCTGAACGCAACAGGACATAAAGGGCGCCGGCACCACCCTCGTTGCCGGGTGCTGAGCTGAAAGCCAGCACATCATGGTGTTGCCGCAGCCAGTTGTTCGTACGGTTTTTCAGTACCGGGGCGCTGCCATTGGGGCTGTAGCCCTTGCCGTGGATGATACGTACACAGTGGATGTGCTGTTCCCTGCAACTGGCGATAAATTGTATCATTTCGTGGCGCGCGATAGCGGCCGTCATGCCATGCATATCCAGTTCGGCGCCAGCAGGTAACTTGCCGCGCCGGAG
Source organism: Gammaproteobacteria bacterium (assembly GCA_032124375.1). Lineage (GTDB taxonomy): Bacteria > Pseudomonadota > Gammaproteobacteria > UBA9214 > UBA9214 > UBA9214. The sequence continues at coordinate 4,321 of JAQBDO010000035.1, read as the reverse complement.
TTGCGATAATTTCCGTTGCTGGATACCGGGGCGGGCAAAAAACAGGCTCTCATCCGAAGACACTTCTCCGGCGTCGAAGTAGTCCGAGAAGGTGTCTGTTTGCGGTGATTCCTGTCCCGGTTGCCTGTTGCGGGGCCGGGGAGAACATTTGTTGCGTCTGTGGATGGCCTTGTCATGGCTGATTTCCCTGACCTGACCGACGCTGCGCCGGAATAGCTCGATATCATCCTGGGAGAGTTTTTTGCGGTCGGCCATAATGACGGGAGATTCCTTGGGCGTTGTTCCTTTATACTACACAGCTTGCCGGCGTTTTGCCGTGATGGTTAGTGTGGTTCAAATATGAAATTTGGGGTGTGGTGAAGTTTTTTTCCTCTCCCCAGCCCTCTCCCGGAGCACCCGATTAAGCGCCGGGTGTAAAGGAGAGAGGGTTATTAGAAGGCAATGATTGTAATATGAATATATTGCTCAGTAATGATGATGGGTACCAGGCGCCGGGCTTGCAGGCGCTGGCTACGGAACTGGCGACTATCGCAGAGATTCACGTGGTGGCGCCGGACCGTGATCGCAGTGGTGCCAGTAATTCACTGACGCTGGACAGCCCGATCCGCGCGCGTCTGGCGGATAACGGCTTTACCTTTGTCGATGGTACTCCCACGGATTGTGTGCATCTGGCCATCACGGGTCTGCTGGAGTCGGAGCCGGACATGGTGGTGTCCGGTATCAACTCGGGTGCCAACATGGGCGATGATGTGCTCTATTCGGGCACGGTGGCTGCTGCCATGGAGGGCCGTTTTCTGGGTTATCCGGCGATTGCGGTTTCCATGGTGACCAGTGTTGAACGTCCACAACACTATGCCACGGCGGCGCGTGTAACGCTGGAACTGGTGCAGCGCGTCATTGCCGGTAGCCTGCCGGCCGATACCATACTGAATGTGAATGTGCCGGATTTACCCTGGGAACAGATCAAGGGTATGCAGGCGACGCGGCTTGGGCATCGCCACAAGTCCGAGCCGGTGGTAAAAGATCATGATCCACGTGGCAGACCGGTATACTGGGTTGGACCGGTGGGGCCGGAGCAGGATGCCGGTCCGGGTACTGATTTTCATGCGGTACGCAATGGCTATGTATCCATCACCCCGCTGGATGTTGATCTGACCCGATACGATGCCATCAATGACGTTGCCAGCTGGCTGGCGGAATAACCCACAGGATGGAAAAATACCCTTGATTGCAGAAAACCGCGGTATCGGTATGACGTCCCAGCGCACCCGCGACCGGCTGGTGGTGCGCTTGCGTGAGGAAGGCATTCGCAATGAAGCAGTGCTGGATGTCATACGCAATACGCCGCGGCATCTGTTTGTAGACGAAGCGCTGGCCAGCAGGGCCTATGAAGACACGGCGCTGCCGATTGGTTACAACCAGACGATTTCACAACCCTATGTTGTAGCACTGATGACCAATCTCATTATCAGTGGTCATCCGCAGACGGTGCTGGAAATTGGTACCGGTTCCGGATACCAGGCGGCGGTACTGTCGCCACTGGTGCCCAAGATCTACACAGTTGAACGTATCAAGCCGCTTGCCGAGCAGGCACGGCAGCGCTTTCGCAAGCTCGGGCTTCGAAATATCCGGGCCAGTTATTCCGATGGTACGGAAGGCTTGCCGGACTTTGCCCCCTATGACGCCATTATTACCACGGCGGCGGCCGAGGTGATTCCGCAAGCCTTGCTGGAACAATTGTCGTCTGAGGGTGGACGACTGGTTATTCCCGTGGGCGGTCATGCTCGCCAGATATTGACACTGGTTACACGTAATGGCGATACCTTTGAGAAAACCAGCCTTGATCCGGTGGTCTTTGTGCCGCTGTTAACAGGTCAGACCTGATGCAACTGTTTACTCCCTTGTATGACAAATGCATGGTCTGGGCGCGCCACCGCTATGCCGTGTGGTATCTGTCAGGCCTGAGTTTTGCCGAGTCTTCTTTTTTTCCGGTGCCGCCGGATGTGATGCTGGCGCCAATGAGCATGGCGCAACCGTCCCGCGCCTGGCGGTACGCGGCCATCACCACGCTGGCTTCGGTGCTGGGTGGCTTGCTGGGGTATGTTATTGGTTTTTTCGCCTTCGACCTGATTCAGCCGTGGTTGCAGGAGAGTCACTACTGGGACAACTACCAGCATGCCCGTAACTGGTTTGAGGAGTGGGGCTTCTGGGCGATACTGGTGGCCGGGTTCTCACCCATTCCCTACAAGGTGTTTACCATTGCAGCGGGAACCCTGGCAATGGGGCTGCCTTTGTTTGTCGCCGGTTCGATCCTGGGGCGTGGTGGCCGGTTTTTTCTGGTGGCGGGTTTGATGGCCTGGGGCGGCCCGGCGATGGAGCAGAAGTTACGCATTTATGTTGAACGCCTTGGCTGGCTGGTGATCGTTCTGGCTGTTGTTGCCATTGTCTATTTTCGCAGGTAATGCATTACCATTATTTAATCATTCCTGTTTGTCTGTTGCTGTTGGCCGCTTGCGGCACTCAGTCTGCGCGCGCGCCGATTGACTCGCGTAGCAACCAGGCGACGACAAAAACACCAGTTGCAGGTAGAGCGGGTAAGCAATCCAGAGGTGACTATGCAATCGTGGCACGTGGAGACACCCTGTATTCCATTGCCTGGCAGCATGGACTTGGATACCAGGAACTTGCCAGTCTCAATGGTATTCAACCGCCGTATACCATCTATAGTGGTCAGCGCCTGCGCGTTCGACGGGCAAGCGCTCGCAGTGGTGTGACAGTGGCACCCTTAAGACGGAGCGAGCCCGTGGTTGCCTCCAGACCGGCCGCCGCGCCCGCGCCCGTATCGACAGCCCCGCAGATCAGTGTTCCGACCCCGAAGCCGGCACCTCCGCCTGCCGTCAGCAAGACTTTTAACGGGCCGTGGGTGTGGCCAACCCGGGGCCATGTGTTGCGTAAATACCAGCCAAACGCCAGTGGCAAGCGCGGCATCGATATCGGTGGCCATGTCGACCAGCCGGTAAATGCAGCTGGTAATGGCACTGTTGTCTACTCCGGCAGTGGACTTGTTGGCTATGGCAGGCTTATTATCGTAAAACACAGTGAAGATTTGCTGAGTGCCTACGGGCATAACAGCGAGTTGCTTGTTGCGGAAGGTGAGTACGTCTCAGCAGGACAAATGATTGCAAAGATGGGGAGTAGCGGCACCAACCGCACTGAACTGTATTTTGAAATCCGCAAGGATGGCAAACCGGTAGACCCCCTGAAGTACCTGCCACGGAAGTGATGGTGTAATCATCTTCACCAATTGGTAGTGGCTCAGTTTGTATCAGGTCGAATAAATTCGACCCTGCAAAATTACGCCGTTGCAGGGCGGAATATACGTGTACCCCGCGCTTTAACGGGTATTCCGCCAGACTGGCTTGATGCAAACTGAGACACTACCAGCCAATCCCTTGCCCGTTTATTAACAGCAGGGGCGGTAATAATGAAGACGGGGATGCCAGTGGCAAAACGCAAGGGACCCGACAAGACTGATGCTGCAGGCCAGTCCGACAAGCGACAGGTGCCCGCCAGGGATACGACTAAGCCTGCTATAAAGAAGATACTGGCAAACGCTGCTGACAGTCATGATCCCACCCGGCTTTACCTCAACGAAATTGGTGCTTCGCCACTGCTGACTGCAGAGGAGGAGATTGCGTTCTCACGGCTTGCGCAGCAGGGTGACGAAGCGGCGCGCAAGCGCATGATCGAGAGTAACCTGCGCCTGGTGGTAAAGATTGCCCGGCGCTACATGAATCGTGGTCTGACTTTTCTCGATCTTATCGAGGAAGGCAATCTTGGACTCATTCGGGCGGTTGAAAAGTTTGATCCCGAGCTCGGTTTTCGTTTTTCTACCTATGGCACCTGGTGGATACGACAAACCATTGAACGCGCCATCATGAACCAGACGCGTACCATTCGTCTGCCGATTCATGTGGTCAAGGAAATCAACGTCTACCTCCGTGCAGCGCGTAATCTCGCACAGACACTGGATCATGAACCGTCTGCAGAGGAAATTGCCACGTTGCTGAACAAGCCGATTGCGGATGTTGAGTGCATGCTCGGACTGAACGAGCGCACTGCATCAACCGACAGCAGTGTGATGAGTGACTCCGGCAAGACGCTGCTGGACACGATTCCGGATGTAAACGTCAAGGACCCCACCGAGACCCTGCAGGAAGAAAGTGTTCATTCCAGTCTGGAGGATTGCCTGTCACAGCTCAGCGACAAACAACGCGAAGTCGTCGAGCGTCGTTTTGGTCTGCACGGGTATTCGGTGTCC
>JAQBDO010000034.1:0-4953 GCA_032124375.1 Gammaproteobacteria bacterium | reverse complement strand
ATGTTGCCCAAGATTGCCTGTGCACTGTCTGCGGTAAACTCCGGTGTTAAGTCTTCCCATATTATTGATGGGCGAGTGACACACGCGGTACTGGTTGAACTGTTTACCGACGAGGGCGTGGGTACCCTGATTCGCGCATAGAGTGGTTGCCAGTTATTGCTTCGCGGTTAGCAGGCGGTAGCGCAGTATATCTTCGTTATACTGTTGTTCCAGTTCAACTTTTTTATTTTTCTTGAGAACTATTAGTTCTTCGCCCTGACGAATATTCTCCATGACATTTTTCATGCGGCCAAGTAATACTTCGGGTACTTTCTTGTTGCGGCTTTCATATTCGTCGGCGCTCTCGGAAAGTCCATCCAGTTCCGTCTGCAATGACAGCAGGCGCGATTGAGTCAGAGTGATCAGTTCATCCAGGGCGGAAAGTTTCTGGTCCCGTGTCAGGATAATATCGGTCTCTCCCTTGTAGGTGCTCAGTAACTCTTGATCGCCTTTACTCAGTTGCGGCTGCCTGCTGTTTTTTGCTGCGGCAATCTGTGCGAGCCGTTGTTTGCTGGGTTTGGCGTCCGGTATGTTGGCAGTCAATTCGATGTAGCGCTCAATGTCGGCATCAAACTTCACGTTGATGTCGGCTCTCTCCTGCTCCTTTTCCTTAATAAATGCTTCGTTAACGATGATTTGTTCGCGGAGGTTGTTTAGCTGGGACTCCAGCGATGCTGGCAGTGCCTTGCCGCTACGTTCGTAGGTGGCGGCTTCTTCGGTAAGAACCAGCAGGCGTGCATTCATGGATTCAAGACGACTGCTTGTCAGTTGCAGCATTGCATCGACAGAGGCAAGCTTGCCGTCTTTTGCAGATAGCATATCCTGCTCACTTGAATAGGTGGCGAGCAGGCTGCGATCCTGCACGGCCTGTTTCTCGGCGAGGACTTTTTCAGAGGCCGCAGTTTTGGCAAGTGCCCTTTCATGTTGCAGTTGTTCCGGTGTTTTCGCTGCGTCATAGACCTGTATTGTTCGGCCGCGTTCATTGATTACCTTGCGTTCCGCTTTTGAGTATTCAGGTGGCACACGGTTACCGTAGTGAACATGGCCGTCATTGTCGACCCATTTGAAGGTACGTTCACCGAATGCGGATGTGGCACAAAGCAGCGCCGACAAGAGCATTAAGTTGCGGAGATTATTCATGTGTAGCAGCCATCCCGATCTCATACCTGTATCCTGAATGTGTCTATTGTCCGAATATAACCTAATTTAAGCAAAGGCGGAGAAACAGTGAACGTTGTGGAACAACTAATCCTGTTTCTGGTTTCCCTGGTGGCTAACCTGTTTTCCGCCTTCTCGGGCGGAGGCGCCGGATTAATTCAGTTGCCGGTCCTGATATTCATGGGACTGCCGTTTACGATTGCGCTGGCAACCCATAAAGTTGCCAGTGTTGCATTGGGTATCGGCGCGACGATTAGGCACTTGAGAGAGCGGCCTCTGGAGCGTCCGTTGGTCCTGTATATCCTTGGTTTCGGGTTGCCGGGGGTAATATTGGGGGCCAATATCATTCTTGGTGTCCCTGAGCGGCTGGGCGAGGTAGCGCTGGGTATGTTGACGGCAGGGCTGGGCGTCTACTCGTGGCTGAATCCCGGACTGGGTCAGCAACAGCAGACCGTTCACAGAGGACGGCGGGGACAGATTTTCGGTGGTGTCGTGCTGTTTGTTATTGGTTTGCTGAATGGTTCGCTGACCTCGGGTACCGGCCTGTTTGTGACGTTGTGGCTGGTGCGCTGGTTTGGTCTGGATTACCGGCGCGCCATTGCCCATACCCTGATACTGGTGGGTGTGTTCTGGAACGGTACCGGCGCTGTGACGCTGGGCATGTTGACTGAAATCCGCTGGCCATGGCTGCCGGCGCTGCTGCTGGGTTCATTGCTGGGGGGGTATCTGGGCGCGCATCTGGCTATCAAGTCAGGCAACCGCTGGATCAAGCGTGCTTTTGAACTGGTCACCTTACTGGTGGGGGTGAAGCTTGTTATTGGTTAAGAGCATTTACCCCGGGTGCTGCCTGCCCCCGGTTCCACCTGGCTTGGCCAGGGACAGGAGGTACCGGGCCGGACACTGAAGATGGCGGGTCATTGCCTGATTGGTTTGGTGAAAAGGCGCAGGATATGCCGGTATTCAGTCAAGGACAGGACGCCTCTTGATGATAATGTAAATACTCTTTCCAATACGCTGGGTGGTACGGAAGTGTCGATTGAGGTCAAAATCGATTAGCAGAGTATGGCTTTTTAAACGCCGTATTGTTCTCGATACGCGGCGATCTTGTCTACATCGTCGTCATGGCCAGGCGTGTTTTGCAGGTATTCCAGCAGATGCGCCAGCGTCACTATACTGGTGACGGTTATTCCGAGAGACTCCTCGACTTCCTGAATCGCAGAGCGCTGGTCACGACCGCGTTCCTGGCGATCCAGCGCGATGACAATACTGCACAGGGTCGCCCCTGCATCCTTGATGATGTCCACAGATTCGCGGATGGCTGTGCCGGCGGTGATGACGTCATCGATGACCATAATCTTGCCGGACAGAGTGGCGCCGACCAGATTGCCGCCTTCACCATGATTCTTTGCTTCCTTGCGATTAAAGCACCAGGAGATGTTGCGCTGATGGTGATCCGCCAGCGCAATACTGGTTGCTGCCGCCAGCGGGATACCCTTGTAGGCCGGCCCAAACAGGACATCAAAGTCAGTGTTGCTGTCTATAATGGCCTTTGCATAACAGCGACCCAGCCGAGCCAGCTGCTCGCCGGTATTGAACAGGCCGGCGTTGAAGAAGTAGGGGCTGGTACGGCCTGATTTCAGGGTGAACTCGCCAAAGCGCAGTACACCGGCACTGATGGCAAAGTCGATAAAGTCGTGTTGATAGTCTTTCATAGGCTTCAAGGGTCGTTATGGTTGGCCGGGGTCGTTATCATACACGCCGAATCAAACGGGGAAAAATATGCGCATTATCACTCTCAATGTTAACGGTATTCGTGCCGCTGCGACAAAAGGCTTCTTCCAGTGGATGGTGCGCCAGCAGGCAGATGTTGTTTGTATTCAGGAAACCAAGGCACAGGCACAGCAGCTGGAAGACAAGGTGTTTCACCCGCGAGGCTGGCATGTCTATTTTCATGATGCCGAGAAGAAGGGTTACAGCGGTGTGGCAATCTACTGTAAACACAAGCCCGACAAAGTAAATATCGGGCTGGGATGGCCTGATATGGATGCCGAGGGGCGTTACCTAGAAGCGTGTTTTGGACCCCTGAGCGTGGTGTCTTTGTATCTGCCCTCCGGCTCTTCCAGTGAAGATCGCCAGGCAGTCAAGTTCAGCTTCCTGGAGCGCTTTATGCCCTGCTTGCGCAAGCTTAAATTGAAGCGGCGGGAGTATATCCTTTGTGGCGACTGGAATATTGCGCACAAGGAAATTGATCTGAAAAACTGGCGCGGCAACCGAAAAAATTCGGGCTTCCTGCCGGAGGAGCGCGCCTGGATGGATGAGCTGTTTGGTGCGGCTGGTTTTGTCGATGCCTTTCGTGTGGTAAATCCGGATGCCGATCAATACACCTGGTGGTCAAACCGGGGGCAGGCATGGGCGAAAAATGTCGGCTGGCGTATCGATTACCAGGTTACTACACCGGGTATTGGAGAGAAGGTGCAGGCTGCCCGTATTTACAAGGAAAAACGCTTTTCGGATCACGCACCGTTGATCATGGATTATGATTACAAGGTACAGGTTTGAATGAAAGCAGAATGGCCCGGTCGTTATTTAATGAGTTCGAAATCGATGACCGGCATCTCCGAGAACATTATCAAGCGGTCTTCAAGACTGGTGTTATCGAGACGTCGATCCATTAACTGCCGACGCTCAGTGATGACGACGACACCATAACTGTCCCTAACCGGGAACCCCTGATCAAGCCCCCAGCGGCGTTGTCCTTTTGAGCGGTTATCTGGCATGGCATCTCTCCTCGCCCTTAATACTAGTCGATGACCGGCCGGTTTTGCATATAAACCCTGAAACCTGTAATGAAAAACCGGGGGATGGTTGTGCAGGGAATCCCTGATTATTATTTGTTTTCAGATAGATATGTTTCTGATACGCGCGCTAGCGGTGTTCCCCCCAGTCGTGCTGCTGTTCAGCGTAAGCCATCATTTTCTTTACCCAGGGCAGCAACAGGTAAGCAGGAAAAGCGAGGAAGAAGGTCAGCATAAAGTAATCGGCATAGCCAAAGGCGGCAGCGCCGTAGCCTCCCGCCCATCCGGAGACCGATCGACTCAGGGCAAAAATGGATGACAACAGGGCGTATTCAGTCGCCGAATGGCGCTTGTTGACGATGGACATCAGGAAGGCCAGGAAGGCGGCGGTACCGAGCCCGCCGCAGAATGATTCCAGTGCGCTGGCGAAATACATCATCGATTGATAGTTTAGTGCAATCGCTACCCCGGGCTCAGCAGCAGGGATCACGACGGCCACCCAGGCGTAACCGAGATTGGAACCGGCTTGTAATAACCCCAGTATCCAGAGGCCCTTGAAGATGCCCATACGATCGGTGAACCAGCCACCGGCGATACCACCGGCGATAGAGAGTGCCAGTCCGATGTTGACGGACACCAGGCCGATCTGGGTTGCAGTAAAACCGCTGTCTACCCAGAACGGTTTGATCATAAAACCCATGGCGCTGTCGCCGAGTTTGAACATCAAAATGAACAGAATGGTTGGCACAATGTAGGGGCGTTGCAGCATTTCCAGCAGGGCGCCGAACATCGGGCCTTCGGTAACCGGGGTGCGGTTGTTGTTGTCACTTCTTCCGGCAGTTTGACCGCGGATGAATACACTGATAATTACAGGTAGCAGGGCAAGCAACAGGGCGTAGGCCCAGAAATATTCGATACTGCTCGACCAGTGTGTGGTGCGATTTATCAACCAGACAGTGCC
>JAQBDO010000033.1:0-5788 GCA_032124375.1 Gammaproteobacteria bacterium | reverse complement strand
GGAACCCTCGACTGGTAATGAAAATCTCGAAAAATATACGCAACAACCTGCGTTTCCTGATTGCCGAGGTCGGCTCCCAGGTCTCCAGTCTGCAGACTTATCTGGCTACGCCGTCGAAAAGCGTTGCCCGGGGTATCCTTGATCGCAGCGGCTACGCCTATAATCTTATGCTGCGGATACACGACAATTGCCACAACCAGGTCATCAAGGCCAATGAGTCAGGTACCGATGCGGCTTCAGTGCGTGCCATTGAATCCATTGCGACCGACCTTGAGCGTATCACCGGCTTGTGCCGTGAAGCTATCCAGCAACTGGATCAGCTGCAAAACAGACGTTGCCCCGGTGCTGGCAGCTGTAAAGCCATGCTGGGTAAAATCACCAGCGGGCTTGACCGGATTGAACTGGCGATTTGTCGTAATGACACCGCGCTGGCACTGGAGATTGGTCGCATCAAACCGTGCATGGACAAGGCCAGTCAGCAGCTGGTGAAAAAATACACCGCGGGACTGAAGCGCAGGAAACATACGGAAGATCTGGTGGCAGGTCTGTTCCTGGTCCATGGCATTGAGGCGATGGGAGATGCCATGCTCAATATCAGCGAAGCGGTTATATCCGCCAACCTGGGGCAGCCCATCAATATTGACCGCTACCATTCCATGCGCGCATCAATGGATCAGCTGGATACAGACCATGATGCTGCCGGGCTGGTGGCCGAGCCGATCGCTGAAACCCGCTCAGGCAGCGGTATTTCCGGTATCAGCGCAACGGGACAGGAAGAGGCCGGTTATGTCGCGATCTACAAGGATGGCAAGAAGCGCAAGTTGCGCGAGGAGCGCAGGGGCCTGGCAAGCTGGCAGGAGATATATCCCGGGCTGGCGCCGAGGATTCTCTCCTACCGCAAGCGCGGGCAGTCCGCCTCGTTATTGATCGAGCACCTGGCGGGACTGACCTTCGAGCAGATATTGTTGCATGAGCCAACCCGGTTGCTCAGGGAGGCGCAGCAGCAGTTGCAGCGCACGCTGACAAAGGTGTGGCGCGAGACGTCTACCCGCAAGCCGGTTTCCGCCGCTTACATGCGACAGCTGTCCAGACGTCTGGAGGCGGTGTACACCATTCACCCGGAATTTCGGCAGGATGACAGTTGTATTTGTGGAAAATCCGTCGCTTCGTTTGGTGCCTTGCTGAAGCAGGCGCATCGCCTCGAAAACGGGATCAGGGCGCCATTTTCTGTCTATATCCATGGCGATTTCAATGTGGACAATATCATCTACGATCCGCTGGAGAAGAAAATCAATTTCATTGACCTGCATCGTTCGCGCTACATGGACTATGTACAGGACGTATCGGTTTTTATGGTTTCCAATTATCGCCTGCAGATTTTTGATGCGCCATTACGCAGACGTATCATGATGCTGACGCGGGACTTCTACAGTTTTGCTGCGGCCTTTGCGAAGAAATCCGGTGACAAAACATTTGAATTGCGCCTGGCGCTCGGGCTGGCGCGTTCGTTTGCCTCGTCCACACGCTTTATTCTTGACAAGTCGCTGGCACGCGCCATGTTCCTGCGTGCGCGTTACCTGCTCGAGCAGCTGCTGGCCGCAGACCTGAAGGAGCCGGCGTCATTCCGTGTCCCGGTGAAGGAGATATTCATTGGCTGAATACAAAATTGGTGTGGTTGGTCTGGCTGGTAAATGGTCCACGGAAGCCCTCGCCGATGCTGTTGAGGAAAGCACCGGTCACCGGCTGGTGATCGATATGGCGGCTGTCAGTCTCGACCTGGATCGGCAGCAACTGCTTTTCGAGGGGCAGGATTTATGTCAGCTGGATGCGCTGATTGTTAAAAAGATCAGTGCCAGCTATAACCCCAATACGCTGGATCGTCTGGAGCTGCTGCGGGTGGCCGAACAGGCCGGGGTGCGGGTCTTCAGTCGGGCAGAGAACATGTTGCGTCTGATCGATCGCCTCAGTTGTACGGTCACCCTGCGTAACGCCGGTATTCCGATGCCGGCAACGCGTGTCACCGAGAATCTCGGCGCGGCGGTTGCAGCCGTGCAGGATTTCGGCAGTGCCGTTTTCAAACCGATGTATTCCACCAAGGCTCGCGGCATGTGTGTGATCGACGCACAGCGGGACCATGCCGGGATCGAACGAGCGATCCGCGCCTTTCAGGCGGAGAATCCCATGATGTATATCCAGCAGAAAATCGAGTTGCCGGGCCGCGACCTGGGCATGGTGTTTCTGGCCGGTGAATATCTTGGCAGTTATGCGCGGGTGTCGAAGGGCGATGCCTGGAATACGACCATACACAGTGGTGGCCGGTATGCCGCGCATACACCGCCGGACGACGTCATTGAACTTGCACGGCGTGCCCAGGCGCCGTTTGCCATGGATTTCACCACCGTTGATGTTGCCGAAACAAAGGCTGGTCCGATTGTTTTCGAAGTCTCGGCATTCGGTGGCTTTCGGGGCGCGCTAGAAGGTATCGGTATCAATGCTGCCGGTTTGTATGTGGCGCATGTGTTGCGGCAATTAAGTGCATGAGCAGAGGAGGGAGCAACAATGGGCTATACAGTGGAGTCTGCCATGAGTGAATTACAGGACAAAGCACCGTTGTGCGCTGATGAACTGTATCTGGCTCTTAACGAATGTGTGTTGAGAGTGCGCTCAAACTCTGCGGAACTGCTGGCAGGTCTTGCCGATTATTTTTCGCATGTCGCAAGCGATGCCGTGACGCCTGACGTCGATATTATTGCCATTGAACGCGATGCGCCGGAGCTCGGCGTAGACTTTATTGACTGGAAACGCGAACCGGGCAAGAGCGGACGCAAGGATTCCTATGCGGATCTGCCGGGTGGACGCCTGGTACGCAAGGTGCGCACCGGTATGGTCTTTCTGCAGAGTGAAAGTCGATGCATCGCCGCCGGGCCCTGCAGGAAATATGATAATCAGGTGATCAACTTCATCAGCTCCCAGTATATGAACTGGTTGCAGAATCGGGGCTGGCTGATTGGCCACGCCGCGGGGCTGGTCTACCGGGGCAAGGGCCTCGGGATTGCCGGTTTCTCCGGGGGTGGCAAGTCAACCCTGATGCTGCACTTGCTGGACAATGACGAGGTATCCTACCTGACCAACGATCGTTTGTTCATGCATGCCGGTTCCGGCAAGGTGCTGGCACGCGGCATACCAAAATTGCCGCGCATCAACCCCGGTACCATCGTCCATAGTCAAACACTGCACAGTCTCATTCCCGCACCGCAGCGCGAGGCCTTGCTGCAGCTACCGGGTGAGGAGCTTTGGGAGCTGGAGGAAAAATACGATGTACATATTGACAGGGTCTATGGACCCGGGCGGATCCAGCCGGAGGCGCCGCTGGCGGCGCTGCTGATACTGGACTGGCAGCGTGACGCTGACCGGGAACTGCAGCTTGAGCAGGTGAACCTGGCGGAACACCGTGAGCTGTTAGGCGCCCTGATGAAATCCCCCGGTCCGTTCTACCAGTATCCGGATGGTTCCTTTCAGCAGGATACGGCCGTTTTTGATGACCTGGCGTATCTGGATGCACTGGAACAGGTGCCAGTCTACGTGGCCCGTGGGCGGGTTGATTTTTCTACCCTGTCAGACCGCTGTCTGAATGAGTTGCTTGCCTGATGAGGCCTGCCTGGGCGGGTAGATTAGCGTCGCCGGGCACAACTGAATGCGACCCTACAATGTTGCAGGAGTTAATTGATTATGACACGAGAACTGCTGCTGCTTCGACATGGCAAGTCTGACTGGGATAGCGGCGATGACGATTTTAATCGCCCGCTGAAAGACCGTGGCAAACGTGGTGCCCAGCGTATCGGGGTCTGGCTTGCGCAACAGCACCTGACACCTGACCTTGTTGTTGCATCGCCCGCGGAACGCGCGCTGGTCACAGCCCAGAAGACCTGCAAGGCCATGGGCAACGGCGATGAGGGGATACAGCGGGACAAGCGCATTTACGCAGCCGAAATTGATGACTTGCTTGCAGTGCTCGGGGACTGTCCTCAGGATGCCGGCCGGGTCATGCTGGTAGGCCATAACCCGGGGTTGGAGGAACTGCTTGTCTGGCTGGCAAACGAGGTGGTTCCGGTGCCGGAAGATGGCAAACTCCTGCCGACAGCAACACTGGCCAGACTGCAGATGCCGGTTGACTGGCGTGCGCTGGTTGCCGGATGCGCCCGACTGGATTCCATTACGCGTTCCGGCACGCTGCCGAAGAAATTTCCTTACCCGACGCCGGATGGCAAGGAACTACGCGATCGGCCCGCTTATTACTACAACCAGTCGTCCGTGATCCCCTACCGTGTGCGCGACGGCAAAGCGGAAATACTGGTGATAGCCTCCAGTAAAAAGCATCACCTGGTGGTGCCGAAAGGTATCAAGGATCCCGGGCTTTCGCCGCAGGCGTCAGCTGCCAAGGAGGCACTGGAAGAAGCGGGCATCGAAGGAGAGGTCGCGGAAACCGCACTCGGCAGTTATAGCTGTGAAAAGTGGGGCGCGACCTGTACCGTAGTGGTTTATCCCATGAAAGTAACCCGCCTCATAGCAGAAGAAAAGTGGCAGGAAAATCACCGCGGACGACAGTGGGTGAGCCCGGCAAGAGCGGTCAGTCAGCTGCAACAGAAGCAGCTGGGACCGCTGGTAGAAAAGCTGGTGGCGATGCTCTAGCTCCATGGCCAGATTGATTGCAGCCCTGATCCGGCATGGTGACTATCAACAGTTGCCGGATACACCCAGTGCCCACCAACCCTTTCCACTCAACAGCGAAGGGAAGGTCCAGGCGCAGCAAGGTGCGCAAGCCCTGCGTGACATGCTGGTACGCAATGACTGGTCGCTGGTGCCATCGATTGATTCATCCCGTTTGCTGCGTGCCTGGCAGACGGCAGTAATATTTGCAGACAGGCTTTCCGAACCGGCTTCATCCGCATTGCCTGTCGAGAGTTATGATGCCCTGGCTGAAAGAGGGGTCGGTTGTCTGGCCAACCTCACGATCGCAGCGATCGAGGCAGTGTTGCAGCAGGACCCACGGGTTTCCGACCCGCCCGCTGGCTGGAAGGCGGACAGTCACTATTGCTTGCCGTTACCGGGTGCCGAATCCCTGTTGCAGGCCGGCGAGCGGGTGGCCGGTCACCTGTCGCAATCCATGGCCGCTTTGCCGCCGGATGATCATGACCGGGTAAAAGTCTTTGTCGGCCATGGCGCGGCCTTTCGGCATGCGGCATACCATCTTGGTGTGCTGGCGTTTGAACAACTCAGGCAACTCAGCATGTTTCACTGCCAGCCGCTCATGCTTGAATATCTGCCTGACGGGAGCTGGCGTCATGTCGGGGGCGACTGGAAGGTGCGTGAAGAGTCCGGTCGCTTCACAGATTAATCACCAGCGCGAACCGGTACTGCCACAATCCGGTAAAGACGGCAATGGTTGCTACGCAAGCACACGGAAAAACACGCAAGAATAAATACCATAAAATACCTTTTTTCCGTGTCATTCCGTGTCATTCCGTGTGCTTCCGTGGCTATTAAATAAATCGGGTGCCGGGCTTAAAATAGTTCAGCATACGTTATTATCAGATTTAAAGAGCACCAGTATTAGGCGGGGAACACAACAATGCGATTGAAGAATTCATGCAAATACATTCCTCGTTACAAGGGCATCTCCTGGGTTGAGGCGAGCTTGCCGCGGCGGGGACAAGTGTGGCTGCTGGGCAAACAGCGTTCCGTTAAAAAAGATACGTACCACAGTGCTGCCTATGCGCAGGAAATGCGC
>JAQBDO010000032.1:0-24371 GCA_032124375.1 Gammaproteobacteria bacterium | reverse complement strand
CCGATGGTGAACAATAATTATGGCCAGTACTTGCTGGAAGTTTTAAAGGAAGGGCAGGCAGACTAAATGCGTGTTACACCGTTAGATCACCCGGAAATATTGCTGGTCGAGCCGGATGTGTTCCAGGATCCCCGTGGTTTTTTTATGGAAACCTGGCATGCAGAAAAATACACGCAGCACGGCTTGCCAGCGATATTTTTACAGGACAATCAGTCACGATCAACGCGTGGCGTGTTGCGTGGGCTGCACTATCAGCTGCAGCACCCGCAGGGAAAACTGGTGCGGGTGGTGAGTGGGGAGGTCTTTGATGTGGTCGTGGATATTCGCAAGGGTTCTCCCTGGTTTGGCAAGTGGGTCGGGGCGCTCCTGTCTGAGGAAAATCAACAACAGCTGTATGTGCCTCCGGGCTTTGCGCATGGATTTTGTACGCTCAGCGAACAGGCCGATTTTTTGTATAAATGCACCGATATTTATACGGCAGGTGATGAGTATGGTATTGCCTGGGACGATCCGGATATCGGCATCGAGTGGCCGCAACTGGACTACCTGTTGTCCGGCAAGGATCTGGATAATCCACGCTTGAGCGAGAGCAACAAGCTGCCAGTCTACGAGGCACCTTGATGCGTGTGCTGGTAACCGGTGCTACCGGGCAGTTGGGGTCCGAGGTGGCTGAAGCGTTCAGGCATTCAGGACATGAGGTGATGGCCCCCAGCCGCAAAAGGCTGGATCTGTCGCTGCCCTCGCAGGTTGCTGCTACCGCCATGCAATTGCAGGCTGACTGGGTTGTTAACTGTGCCGCCTATACGCAGGTCGACAAGGCCGAGTCCGAGTCCGAGCTGGCCTTTATAGTGAATCGCGACAGCCCGGAGCAACTGGCACAGGCCGTCGCGAACTATGGTGGCCGTCTGCTGCAGGTGTCCACCGATTTCATCTTTGACGGTACACAACGCCAGCCTTATCTGGAAACCGATCAGCCGAACCCGCTGGGTGTCTATGGACGCAGCAAGCTGGAGGGCGAGCTGGCTGTGAGGCGGGTGTTACCCGAGGCTGTCGTGTTGCGCACTGCCTGGGTTTACGGAGTGCGCGGACATAATTTTGTGAAAACCATGTTACGGCTGGCCATGGCAGGCAAGCCCTTGCGTGTGGTTGACGACCAGGTGGGGACGCCGACCTGGACAACAGATCTTGCGGCAGCGATTGTTGCCCTGGTGGCCCGGGAAGCGGCTGGTACCTTCAACTATACCAACGCGGGTCAAACATCCTGGCATGGCTTTGCGAGTGCCATTCTGGAGGAAGGCGCGCGGGCAGGGTTTGCTGTCAAAACAGCAGCGGTCGCTCCGATTCCGACGACGGACTATCCAACGCCGGCCACACGGCCTGGCTACTCGGTGCTGAATACCGAAAAGATTCGCCCATTGCTGTCCGGGCCAATTCCCGACTGGCGTGACAGCCTGAAGAAAATGCTACAGGAGCTTTATAGATGCGCAGACTGCTTGTAACCGGTGGGGCCGGATTTATCGGCTCCAACTTTGTGCGTTACTGGATCAAGCGGCACCCGGAGGACCGCGTCGTCAATCTGGATGCGCTGACCTATGCCGGTAACCTGGAAAACCTGACCGCTATTGAAGCAGCGCCCGGTTACCGGTTTGTACGCGGCGATATAACCGATCGGCCGTTTGTTAAACAGTTGATGGTGGACGAACAGATCGACACAGTGGTCAATTTTGCCGCCGAATCACATGTGGACCGTTCCATCCTGGGCCCCGCTGCCTTTATTACTACCAATATTGTCGGCACGTTTTCGCTGCTGGAGGCCGCGCGCGAGGTGTGGGCGGACTTTAACGACAGGCAATGTTTTCTGCATGTCTCAACCGATGAGGTCTATGGCAGTCTGGCGCCGGATGAGCCGGCCTTTGATGAGCGGCATAGCTATGCGCCGAACAGTCCGTACTCCGCATCCAAGGCATCTTCCGATCATTTAGTGCGTGCGTATCACCATACTTATGGTATGCCGGTGCTGACGACCAATTGCTCCAACAATTACGGTCCCTACCAGTTTCCTGAAAAACTGATTCCGCTGACGATCCTGAATGCACTCGAAGGCAAGCCGATCCCGATCTACGGGGATGGCAAGAACGTTCGCGACTGGTTGTTTGTTGATGATCATTGCAGCGCTATCGAAGCCGTGTTGCAGGGCGGTACCTCCGGTGAGGTATACAACATCGGCGGCATCAATGAGTGGTATAACATCGATATCGTCAACCTGATTTGCGAACGCCTGGATGAGCTGCAGCCCGGTGCGGAATCCTGCAAGTCACAGATCACCTATGTCACCGACCGCCCCGGACACGACCGCCGCTATGCCATTGACGCCGGTCGCATGCAGTCCGAACTGGACTGGTCTCCGCAGCATGATTTCGAGTCCGGTATCGAGCATACAATTCAGTGGTATCTGGGGCACCGCGACTGGTGCGACCGGGTACGCAGCGGCGAATACCGGGAATATTACCTTCAGCAGTACGGCGAACCCGCAAAATCCTGATTTTTATACCCGAATAGTACTTTTATAATGCCAGTGCCTTGACTCCCTGCGGGTCAATCGCTTTAATACACCGCTCGCCACTTTACTCCAAATACGGCCAGGTAGCTCAGTCGGTAGAGCAGGGGACTGAAAATCCCCGTGTCGGCAGTTCGATTCTGTCCCTGGCCACCATAAATAGTCTAGTATTATCAATAGCATAAACCCTGCCAGATGTTCAAACGGGCCGGTTACAGAAAGTCCCCCGCCCGGTAAAAAGTCCCCGGTGCGGTACCCTGCTGTTGCGGCATACACCTCATAATTCTGATTAGCATCAGGAAGTTGTAGATGCAGTATGTATCTTTGTCAGTAATATTTTTTCTCAACGTGACCGGATCGTGACATCTCCAAGCTTTCACTCTGACAAGTGTTTATTTGAGTGTGCATTGAACTGGTTTGCTGCGAATGTTAGTGATAACCTGAATTGGTAGCAGTTCCTTTTGCTATCTCGGTATTTCTACACCCAGCGCCTTCATGCGTGATGCAATGTGGTTGGTTTGATCCCCAGCAGTTCAGCGGCACCATCTTCACCTGACATCATGCCGTTGGTGAGTCGTAAAGCTGCAAGTACATTTTCCCGGTCGCAGTAGATTCTTCAGCTATGATACCTGTATCAAGTTGCGCTAGCTGTTCCATGGCTCGCTGTCTACTGCCGGGTAGCGGAAAAAGCGACCGCCCTCCCGGACGACCACCTGGCGGCGGCAGCCGCGGCAGCACCGCGGCGAAGAACTGTACCCGGAGAGCCGGTTTGACACTTTACCGTGCAGTGGCGTGACCCGGGACAGGCCGGGCTAATTCTCCTTCGCTGTCTGGAGCTGCCTGAGCGCGGTGCACAGGCGCTCCATGGCCACCGAGCCCTCGTTGGGCGGCAGGTGTACATTGATGAAAACCAGTTGGTCCGGATTCTCCCCGGCCGCCGTCAGGGCGGCTTCCAGTTCGCCTTCGGTCCTGACCTCCAGACTCAGCGCGTCGCCGCCGAACGCTGCCGGCAGCGCGTGGTAGCGCCATGGCTGGATGTCGTTGTAGGGGCCGTCGTGGATGAGTCGTTCGATCACGTAGCCGTCATTGTTCAGGAGGAAAATGATCGGGTTGCAGTGCTGGCGCAGCAGGGTGGAGAGCTCCTGGGCGGTCATCTGGAAGGAGCCATAGCCCTGCAGCAGTACTGCCCGTTTGTCCGGCCGTACCAGGCAGGCCCTGAGGGTCGCCGGCAGGGCATAGCCGATGGACGCGTAGTAGGCCTGGGAGATGAAGCCCTCCGGGTCGCCGATATAGAGCTCGCTGGCGGCAAACATGGCATCCCCGGTCTCGGCCAGCACCAGGTGATCCGGCTGGAGAAACCGGTTGAGCCTGTCGTAGAAGCGCGCGACCCGCAGTGGCGCGGAACTGTCCACTGTGTAGTCGCCCCTGACCGCATGTGGGTCCTCGGGGTGATCGACCGTGCAGCTGTGCTGCCCCAGCCCCGCGGTGAGCGCCTCGATCAGATCGCCCATCCAGACCCGGTCGTAGAAGTGGCTGGAGATACTGACCCGGTCCTTGTGTGCGCGCACCATGTTTCGCTCGGGCAGGCGGGCGGTAAATCCGCCGGTATTGATGTCGGTGCTCATGGCGCCGAAGCAGAGCAGGCCGTCGGAACTCTCCACCTGATTGTTTACGGCATCACGGCTGAGCGCCCCCATGTAGACCCCTATGAACAGTGGATGCTTCTCGGGCAGGGCGGACTTGCCGTCGATGGTGGTGGCATAGGGGATACCGGTCTTCTCGGCCAGGCGGAGCAGGGCCTCGCCCAGGCCGAAGCGGTGGACCTGCACTCCGGCCAGGATAACCGGACGTTGGGCGGCGTCGATCATGGCTGCGATCTCGCGCACGCACTCCTGCAAGGCCGGCGCATGGGAGCCGTGCGGGCGGTGGAAATCGAGCGCCACCGGGGCGCGACAAGGGGCATTCACCATGTCCACGGGCAGCTCGATGTAAACGGGCAGGCGCTCGCTCAGGCCATTGACCAGCACCCTGTCGATTTCATCCGGCGCGGTATGGGGGTTAGTGAGCTGCACAGAGTCCACTGTCACCCTGGCGAAAATCTCCAGCTGCAATTGGTAGCTGGGGAGGGTGTGATGCATATGGGTCCCGGCGATGCGCTGCGAGGCGCGCGGGGCACCACTGATGAAGACCACCGGCACGTGCTCTGCATAGGCCCCGGATGCGGCATTGAGGATGCTCAACCCTCCCACGCCATAGGTCACGCAGGCCGCGCCTATACCCTTGAGCCGGGCATAGGCATCTGCCGCATAGCCCGCGTTGAGCTCGTTGCAGGTGCCTGCCAGGCGGATACGGCTTTCCACCACCCGGTCCATGAAATCCAGCACATAGTCCCCCGGCACCCCGAACATGTGCCCCAGGCCAGCCTCCTCAAGCCGCAGCAGCAGGTAGCGGCCAACCGTCATTTCATCCATCACGCTCTCCGGGTAATCAGACCTGCCAGTGTCTCATGCACTGGAGTATAGGAGAGGCGGAGACGACCTGTCGTCACGAAGTCGCAGGCGACAGGGCTATCAGAAAATGGGGACAGACCACGTACTATGAATATCTTCTGTAATAAGTGTATAAAACGTGGTCTGTCCCCATTTTCTCCTCGGTGGGCGTGTTTCGCAATGGTCCCCGGTAGTTTCTCAATCCGGTAGACATGGTGCGATAATGTGGCAGGTCGCAGCACTATCTCTACATGGAGTAACCTCATGATTTTCAGCTTACGCGCCACGCTTGTTCTTGTTTGCATCCTGCTTCCGATCGTCTCCAGCGGTTCCCCGGAGTCACGAACCGGCGAGCCGCCAGTTCCCCTCGCCGCGACCGTGCTTGGCGAGGAGGTCCGTAGCAGTGATCCCGGTGAAATGCAGGAAATCCTGTTAGACCGCCTTTTCAATCGCTATGCAGAAGGGCAGGGTATCGAGGTCACGGATAACGAAATCGACGCTTTCGTCGAAACGATGCAACGCGGCATGCGTGCCGAGGGTCTTGCAGCCGAAGACGACCTGACGCCCGAGGAGGCCGTGCAGGTCAGGCAGATGCGCCGTGATATGGCGCGTTCGATGATTCGTCAATGGAAGCTGAACCGCTCACTCTACCGGCAGTACGGTGGGCGCATCATCTTCCAGCAGTTCGGCCCCGAGCCGCTCGATGCCTACCGTCAGTATCTCGAGGCGCGGCAGGCTGCCGGTGACTTCAAGATTCACCGCAAGGACTTCGAAGACGCTTTCTGGAGGTATTTCACCAACGACACGCTGCACGATTTCTACGCAGCGGGAAGTGAAGAGGAAGCACAGGCATTCGGGACACCATTCTGGGAGCGCACAGAGGCAGAGGCAGCAGGTGTGGCCAAAGAGGCGACGTCGGACTTTCTCAAGGGGACGCAATGGCGCCTGGTGCGGTTCCAGTCGATGGACGATGCAACCGGCGAGATCGAACCCGAAGACCCGTCAGTATACACCATGACACTCAACGCGGATGGCTCTGTCCAGATGCAGCTCAACTGCAATCGCGCGACCGGGACCTGGTCATTCGTGCCGGCAAGTGACGGCAAGAGTGGCACCTTCACCTTCGGTCCACTGGCGACTACCAGGGCGCTTTGTCCGCCACCCGGCATGGACGAGCGGATCGCACGGGATGCCAGCCAGGTTCGCGGTTACCTCCTGAGGGACGGACAACTCCACCTCAGCCTGATGGCCGATGGCGGCATCTATTCATGGGAACCCTTGCCCGGGGACGCTGGCGAAGCCGGGTTTGCATCGGCTCCCGACCCGGTGCTCGAGGACGCGCTGCGGGCGGTGGAGCCTGACTACACGCGCGAGGCCGTCGACATCACCGGAAGAGAGGGGCGTTACGTGTACGGGCGGTTCGATCTCAATGCAGACGGTCGAACGGAGGTCGTCGCCCTGCTCATGGGCTCCATGTTCTGTGGCACGGGTGGCTGCGACCTGCAACTGTTCAGCGACACCGGAGAGGGCTACTCGTTGATCAGCACCTTCCCGAGGAGTCGCCTGCCCTTGATTGTCTCGCCCCGGATGACTGGCGGCTGGCATGATCTTGTCCGGCTGGAATCCGGTGGCGGCGTCGCGCCTTCCTACGTCCGACATGCATTCGATGGCGAGAAGTACGTCGAACAGGAACGGCTGTCGATGGAACCGGCTCCCGCGGGGACTCGGCTGTTCTCCGGGCCGTACTCCTATGACACCGGCTTTGTGCTCGAACCCCGGAGCGAATAATCCTGGCATAACCAGGTCGCGATCATACGTACATGGGTTGCCTGTCGAGGAGCCGCAGCCAGCCGCGTGCAATGCGGTAGACCAGCCAGAGGGTCAATGCCAGCAGCAGTCCCAGTCCGACTGGTGCGCCGATCACGGTCACGATCAGAAGCACTGCAATGAGCAGCCACAACAGTGCAAACCAGAAGGTACGAATCTGCCAGCGATAATGTGACTCCGCCCAGCTGCCGCGTGCATCCGCGCGTTTCACGTAATTGATAATGACGGCGATGATCGATGGCACGCTTCCGACAAAACCGCCAATTATCGTTGAAGCCCCCACGATACCCAGCCCGATGGCAAATGCATGTAAACCGTACACGATGTGTGCAGCCGGGACTGGAGAAGGCAGTGGTTCAAGATGCTGTTCGTCCGCGGGTGATAATGCCTTCTCCATGACCGGAATCAACAGTCTTGCCTGGCTGGCATCCCGATGGTTGCTGATTCTGTGTAGACTACTTCCATCCCGCATCCTGAACAAGAATCCCGGAGCAACATCGAACCGGCAAGTTATGGGCCGCATTCATTCAAGTAGTCTTTGGTTAAATCCTCATTCCTGCCGGGGCATTGCGTAGCGCCGGAATCCAGTAAATTGAGGAAACTCTGATTAATTCAGGCATCCCGTCATTGCGAGCGTAGCGAAGCAATCTCGTAATCGTGAATCAATGAGTTACAGATTGCTTCGTCACTTCGTGCTCTTGAAGAAATATGCTTGTTGTGCCGAGGCTTATTCATAGCGGCACATGAGTACGGAGCAGGGCATGGGGCTCTGCGTATTCCTGCAGAATCGTATTTTGAGATGGGCTCGCCTCAGGTCGGGGATTTCGACGGTGTCCACACCGGGTCGACATTGATCCCGAATGCTTTCGTATTGCCACCGGAGTCGCGGCAGGTCCCGCGCCAGACATTACCCTGAGCGTTTATTTCTCTTGTATTGGCTCGTTTTGGCTCGAATTCAATAATCGAGCCGTCTGCCATCGTGGCAAGGAACAGCCGCCCGTCCTTCATGACATAGCTTCTGACCCACGGGAACTGCCCCATGTAGCGGTCATGCAGGGAGTCGGGCGGACACAGGGCCTGCGTGGCCGCAATCCGGCCAAACTGCAGTCGCCCGGTGGATTCCGATGTCCAGGTCCCGGTGCCGAGGTTGCAGTCTGCGCGCACCCGCATTGAACCGTCGGCGCTGAACATGAGGGTGTAGAGGGAGCGGTCCTCCGGTGCATACACCTGGTCGTCCATCGACAAAATCTCGACCAGCTGCCATTCCGTGCCTGCCAGCGCGGACCGGGCGTTCGGCTGCTCCGGGTCTGTTGTCCCGGGCTGAGCAGTATCATACGGCTTTACCGAGCAGGCGGTGATGACTGCGAGTATCACCAGCAGCAAGCTGAGCCGTGTGCATGCCCAACCGTTCATGTATCAGGCCCGCTTGATTGCTTTAACGATGAGCAGCACCGCGACAGCACCCACCAGTGCCGGCACAAACGCGCCGATGATGCCGCCACCGATGGTAAGGCCAAGCGCTTGGAACAACCAGCCGCCGACGACGGCGCCGACAATGCCCAGGATGATGTCGCCGACCAGGCCCAGCCCGGTGCCCTTGATCAACAGGCTGGCGATCCAGCCGACGATGCCGCCGAATACCGCCAGAATCAACAGCCCGGCAACGATGCCGATGCCCGTACCTATTTGTTCTTCCAATGTGACCTCCTGAGTGCCGGAGCAGTGTTGGCACGTAAAGTTGTGTTATGCAGTTAGTGATTCCCGGTTTGCATTGACTGCTGACCTGGCAAGCCGTTAGCGAATGAAAACCAGTCATGTAGTCAAAGCGTACCCTGCCGCCGCATATTACCAGTGTCTTGCGGGTGGTTTCTGTCAGTGAAAAACCGGACAGCATAAGTTTGCCAGGGAACATTCACAGGCCGTCGCGTTCCCGGATCGTTTTTACACCCTCGACCTGCAGTAGCACAGTGCCGTTCGCGACCGGGATAGTGTATGCAGGCTTCCTGCATGCGACGCTACATCGTCCCGCAAACAGCCTGCCCAAGGCTTGGGGGGTGATCAGCAGAATGGCTTATTCTGCCTTCTTTGTGGCTTCCTTTAATTGGGCAATAATCTTCTCACAGTCCAGATCACTGCCCGAAGCTGTCGCTGTGCCGGCATATTCTTCCGAGGTGATCAGTTTGCCTGCCGCAACGAGTACCTCATCGACCTGTTCGGCCGTGATCAGTCCCTGCTCCCTGGCCGCTTCCACCGTGAGGCAGGCGCCGGCTTGCAGGCCGGTGGCAATACCGACGCCGGCCCCGATGCCGGTGAACAGGCCCGAGGCAAGTACGATGCACGCAATACCGCCGACGATTGCGCCCAGAATGAAGACCAGTAAGGTTTTCATTTTCTCTTCTTCTTTTGTCCCTTTGATGGACAGGTTCTGCCTGAAATGCCGAACCTAGGGTCGCTCATCACAGGGCTCCAATGATTGGCTACCCGCCCCAGATGACTGCATCGGGTATCTCGTAGCGTTCCTTGCCGACGCGAATCAGGTTGAGATCGCTCTCGCGCTCTGCGTTGTATTCAGGATGGCCATCCGCCTCTGACGTGTCGGCGCTGGTGAATTTACCCTCGACAAAGAACAGCGCACGTGTGCTGCCATCCGGCCTGGTAATGACTACCGTGGCTGTGCCGCCGCCGGCGCGCGCGACACCAAAATCGCACTGTCCCACAGGTTGGCCTGCGTGTTGTGCGCAGGGGATTTTCCCGGTTGCGTCGAAATTGCCCTCTCCAGCACGGGTTGTGACCTCGGAAGCAGCGGTATCCTGCTGTGCATCAGCCGGCGGGGCTGTCTCGCCGGTTATGATCACCTCGAGGCGGTAGTTCGCAATTTCATTACGGCGCGCAGCGCTGCGCATCATGTAGACACGGATTTTGTAATCGCCAGTCTCGGGCAAGCTACCCTCATACTGGTTCTCGCTGATGGATCCGTTGAACATCGCGACCTCGTCCTCACCCGGCGCGAGGATGTTGAAGTAGTTGGCGCCGTTGTCGGTGGCCATGCTGGCGTTCATGTGCTGTCCCTTGCTGGCGCGCAGGACATAATCGACGACTTCATAACCGGTGATCGAAGCCTCGATTACAGCATTGTTCGCGCCGTGCCTGAAGTGTACCCGCTCGGTGTGGATATCCCTGCCGGCAATTGCAGGCTGCGCTGCCAGCAGCGCGAAGACAGTCAGCAGAAGTGGTGCGGTTACAAATCTTGTGCAGAGAGTGATGTGCATGCTTCTTTGCCTCGTTCCTGAGTACCGGGTTATGCTCTGCAGCAAACAGGTGGTGAAGGCAGTCGGAGACTGCCTGCCACCCGGCCTGCTGTGTTACCAAACAGGGTGCTACCTCACTGTCCCTGTGCCACTCGCTCCGGCCAGTCAGGGCCCAGACCCGCTGCAGTCCGGCGGGTCAGGGCACTTGTCCAGCAGGGGTCCTTGCCTTAATGCTTGATGGCGATGTGGTTGTGGACTTTCTTGACGCCCTCGATGCCGCTGGCGACTTTTCCTGCTGCGGCTTTCACACTGTCGCTGTCAACGAAACCCGCAAGCAGGACGTGGCCGTGCTTGACCCACGTATTGATGGCCACGGCGTCACCCATTCCCTGGACATTGGCCAGGCCGGCTTTCAGTTTTGCCTGGATGGTGGTGTCGTCCACGGCCTCACCCATGCTGCGTGAACCGGGCAGGACAACGATGGCATCAAGCACCTTTTTTGCGCCGTCGACTTTACCGGCAGTCGCCAGTGCGGCGTCCTTCTGTGCCTCGGACTCGACGAATCCGGACAGCTGTACATTGCCCTTGTAAACCTCCACATTGATGTCCAGTGCGGAAACCGTCTCGTTATCCACGAGCGCGGCCTTGGTCATGGTGCCGACAGTCGTGTCGTCGATGTATTCGCCTGCGGTCTCCGCGAAGCTCGCGGGGGATGCCAGTATTACTGATACGATAGCAGCCAGTAACGACTTGTTTCTGATGGTTCTTGTCATGAGTAATTCTCCAGTTTGATGATGAATGAAGCCTGCGCTATGGCTGCCTGTGCAGCCTGACATTAACGCATGTGGTAGCAGTCAAAATGGTCGCTCTCGATGGTCGATGAATGCTGCCAGGGACTCGCGGGTATAATAGACCGAGTGCCTGAGCGGCAAACTATCACCCTGTCACGAGCATCGATATCCGGTTATCTACGTCAGTAAAAACACGGACAGCCAGGAGTTGTCTGGCGAATTCCGAGCCGCGCCGCGGCGTGCCGGCTCATGCCGCTATTCTATGGCAGGCGTTGCTGCTACCACCTCAATCCCCATTTGCGGCCTTGCCAGTCTGGCGCCGGCGCCACCAGTGCCGCAGCAGCCATCCAAGCGGCACGCCGAGCAGGACGAAAGGCGTCAAACCCGCAATGAGCTTGATGATCAGCGCTACTGCCCGGGAAAAGATCTCCATGAAGTTGTTGAACGCACTACCGATCGGTGCGAAGGCACTCTGGCTGAGCGCCGCCGGCGCGGACTGGTAACTCAGGTCCAGTGTCGACATGTCAATGCGCTTGCGCACGATTTCGAGGTTCGCCTGTGCAGCGTCGAGTTCAGATTGCACCCTTGCCAGCTCGCGCTCGACCGCCAGCAGATCGCCAATGTCGCCGCTCTGGTTGGCAAGGAGGGTCTCCAGTCGTTCGCGGAGTGTGCGCTTTGCGCGCAGTTGCGCCTCGGTGTCGACAAAGACCCTTGTCAGGTCCTCCGATTGCACATTCGATGAAACGACCCTGCCATGCGCCGTTTGCGCATCGGCCTCCAGCCTGCCGCGAAATGTCGCCAGCCAGTCCGGCACGGCACGGATGAAGAGACTGGCGCTGATGTCGTCGTCGCCGTACGCGGTGATCGAGGAACTCAGTACCTGGCACACGTTCGGGCCTGCGGCACTGCATTGTGCCCGGTGCGCCTCGATCGCAGGGTGGACGTTACGGGCAGGTAACTGCAGGCTGACAGAATAGCGATAGGCGAGCAGCATCCCGGTGCTGCCGGAAGGGCCGGTGCTGCTGTCGTCTGCGGCATCGGCGTCAATAGCGACGGCCGCGGTGTCGCTGCGTGACTCGCTATCACCGACGTCGAATGCAACGGGGGGAGGCGGTGCCGCAGGCGGCATCGCGGTGTAGTCAGCTGTCGCTGTGCTATCCCCGCGCTGATTCTGCGTGCCCTGTTGTTCGCACCCTGCAAGCACCAGCGCAACCGCGATCATGGGAAGACATAAGCTGTGCATCGGAAACCTCATTTCGTTCAGCGTTCGAGCGTCCGCATCGTGGCAAGGAGAGCGGCAATAGCAGCGCCCGGCACCCTCAAAAAAAAGGCGACCCTGGGGCCGCCGTGTGAGGAGGGGGGGGATCTGTCAGGCCGCTTTCCTGTGTCGAGCGATAACGATCAAACCAGTCAGATCGACGTGGAAACGTGATGACAACGGCTTGTTTCCTGGAGGCAATACATGAAAAATGCCACTTGCAAACTCACGATATCATCCCGTCACCTGTACCGATATCCGGTATTTTGCGTCAGTAAAATACCGGACAGGCGGCGCCTGGTGTGATGTTTCTCCCGTTAAGCCGTGGTGATTCGGATTGCACATTAACCCTGTTGCGTTGC
Organism: Gammaproteobacteria bacterium; assembly: GCA_032124375.1. Lineage (GTDB taxonomy): Bacteria > Pseudomonadota > Gammaproteobacteria > UBA9214 > UBA9214 > UBA9214. Next base: position 11,839 of record JAQBDO010000032.1, on the reverse strand, counting down.
CGACGCGGGATTCGGCACGTCCTGCCGTCCGGGTCCTCGCCTTACCGTAGCACTTTGGTGATGTGGTATAAAAGCACGTCAGGATTCCAGGATCACCGGAAAAGGCTTTCAAGTGTGTTGAATTCTCGCAGTTCTCCGTATCACGCAGCATCCCGGCTTGCGGAACATCTCAGGTGCGTCTTTGCCATGCAGCAGGGTGTGCGAACCGGACTCGCGGGTGGTTGCAGCCGAATCACCGGGATACGGATCCATGCATTTTGCATTGCCGGGGCACTCGCACTGGGCCTCAGCATCGCATCGCCGGTAGCGTTGCCGGGCCCGCAGGCCGGCCTGCTCGATCTGCCCTTCGAAGACCTGCTCGATGTAGAGATTCGCTCAGCCGGCAAGCGTGACGAGCAGATCCGCGATATTCCGGCCAGCGTGACCATCCTCAGCCGCGAGGAGATTGCCCGTTACGGCTGGGTTACCTTCGAGGAACTGCTGCGCAACGTGCCGGGATTTTTTGTGCTGGACAACATCGAGGACCGCTTCATCGGCAATCGCGGTACCACGGGTGGTGGAGTCCAGTTCCTCGTCAACGGGGTTCCGCAGCACCCGTCACGGCAAAAGTCGTTGACGGTTCCCGAGATCGCACGCCTGAACATCCCCGTGGAGTCCATCGATCGCATCGAGGTGATTCGCGGGCCCATGTCTGTCATCTACGGTAACAACGCCTTCCTCGGTGTGATCAACGTGGTGACCAACGAGATCGGCCTGAACGGTCCCCGGGTATCCGCGAGTGCCGGTAGCCGTGACAGCGGCCGCCTGTTCGCGCGCGCCGGGACGGCGTCCGCAGACGGGTTCATCGTGCTGAATGCCGGCGGTTACCGCACCGACGGTCTCGAGGCAGACTATGCTGACATGATGGGACCTGATCAGCTCGCGGCGCTGGTGCCGGGCATGCATACCAGCCTCGACGGAGATGTGGATCAGAGAGATGTCAGCCTGGATGTGTCTGCTGGCTGGCAGGACTGGTCGGCGGACCTGCGCTACAGCGAGAAGAAATACGGCATATACGGGTTGACACCGAGCTTCGACGACGGCAACCAGTCGCGCCTGACCACGTGGCATGCCGCGCTTGGCTGGAAACATGGTATTACCGAAAACCTGGGGCTGAGCGCCGATGCGATCGTCAGTGATGAACGTGTCGAGATCCCGGATCTCGATCTTATTTCACCCGCATTCGATGGCGATCAACGGCAACAATCAAGACGCTATGAGCTGGAATTCAATCTCCTGTGGGATCCGCGGGCGAATCTCAACCTGCTGGCGGGTTATCGCTTTCAGCGCATGGACGACATCAGGAACGAAGCCGACATTGACATTTTTGGCAATCAGGAAAACACCGTCGATGCCTTTACGGTTCACGATTTGTTCGCGGAACTGGGCTGGAGTCCTACCACGCGACTCCGGTTCGTCGGCGGTTTGCGCGTGTCACGGCTGCCGGACTCGTATGACTACACCAGCCGGGATTACCTGAATAACACCCGGCTGGAAGAGGATGTCACCGTCGACGACCGGAACATCGTCACCGGGCGGATCGCTGCCCTTTACAGCCTCGATGCGCACCAGGTGTTGAAACTGATCTACGGCACTGCGGCGCAGGACAATGACCAGATCCAGCTTACCGATCCCGAACGCATCAAGACCGCCGAGATCAACTACGTGCAGACTCGCTCTGACTGGAGCATTGGCGCAAGCCTGTTCCAGAACCGTATCTCCAATATTGTCCGCACAATTCAGCAGCTGGACGATGCCGGGTTGTACCAGCCCGTCGATGACAACTCGGGCGAATGGAAGACCAACGGCCTGGAGCTGATCGGGGAGCTGCGTCTGCTGGACGGCCTGAATCTCGCAGCAAGCGCCACCTGGCAGCATACCGAGGACCGCAAATCGAATAATGATCCCGGATACTCGCCGCAACTGCTGTTAAAGCTCAAGGCGGACTATACACGCGGGCCTTTCACCTACGCGGCTTATGCCAACTACGTTGACGAGATGGAAGCGGACTGGAATTTCGTGGAAGGCACGACACAGGGCATCACCGAGCGCATCGGCAAGGAAGTCGACGCGTACTGGAACCTGGGCGCAAACCTGCGCTACAGGCACCCTGCCAACGGATTCTACGCGGACCTGAATGTCTCGAACCTGCTTGACACCGAGATCCGCTACCCTGCCAATGAACTGACCGACTTCGATCAGGGCCTGATCGGGCCGGGGAGGGTGTTCACCGCGACAGTCGGTTGGGAATTTTGAGCAAGTCAGGTCTACTGGTCATGCCGCGCTGCGCTGTGCTGCTGCTCGCGTTCGTACTGTGTTGTGTGCAGTCGCCGTTGGCGGGCAGCGCAGAGGGCGACAGCTTGCTCGCTGACCTGAAGGTCGCATTCATCTACAACTTCACCCGCTTCATCCAGTGGCCCGAGGCCCCGGCGGATCAGCCCTTCGTCATCGGCGTCGTCGGCGATCCGGTCATGGAAAACCGCCTGCGCGTCCTGGAGCAGGAATCCAGGCAGGTCAACGGCAGGCCGATTGCAATTCACGCCTACGCATATCCCGGCGCACCTGATTGCTGCGAGATCCTGTTCGTGGGCGGCGCCGCCGATGCGGAACTCGAGGCCATCGTCCGGCGCACCGCCGGTCAGCCCGTACTGCTGGTCGGTGATACCCCGGGATACGCCGGTCGCGGTGTCGCCATCGAGCTGTTTCGCAAGCCGGACGTCTTCCGCAAGACAGAGCGCCTGCGCCTGCGCATCGACCCGGCGGCGCTCAGGGAGCGGGGCCTGGTGATATCGGCCCAGCTCTACGATGTGGCAGAGGTGATGCAATGAGCCTGCTGCAGCCGACCTCGATACGGCAGCGCCTGCTGCGGATCTCCGCAGCCATCAGCATGCTCACGCTGAGCGTCGCAGGCACGCTGTTCATCGTCAACGATGTCTACATGTTGCAGGGCCAGATGGTGCGGGACCTGGAGGTGTTGTCGGTCGTGGTTGGCGAGAACAGCCTGTCGGCCCTGGTATTCGACGCACCCGAAACGGCGGAGAAAAACCTCGCCAGTCTGCGCCGGGAAAACCAGATCCGCTACGCAGCCCTGTACGACGCCGAGGGCCAAGTCTTCGCCCGCTACAGCCGGGATGAAACACAGGCACCACGAGACCCACGGGTGGCAGGTGAGGGTGTGCTCGTGGATTTTACCCTGTTTGGTGGCGCCGGTACCGTCGAGGTCGTGCGGGTCCTGATGCTTGAGGGGCGACGTGTCGGGCAGATTTACCTTTACGCCGGCATGGAGCAGCTGGCCAGCCAGCTGCGGCGCTACGCCGCTATTTCGGCGGCTCTGCTGCTGTTGACCCTGGTGGTGTCGCTGCTGCTGGCGCTGCGTCTGCAACGGCGGGTTTCGGACCCCATCCTGCAGCTGGCGGCCAAGACACAGGAGATCTCGGCGCGGGCGGACTATTCCCTGCGGGTATCCGTGCCGGATTCGAACGACGAGATAGCGGAATTGTATCGCGGCTTCAACACCATGCTGGAGCAGGTCCAGCGGCACGAGCGGGATCTTACCAATATCCGCGAGCATCTGGAGCAGCTCGTGGAAGATCGCACCCGCACACTGGATGCACTCGTGCGGGAGCAGCGCCTGATCCTGGACGCCCTGCCGCTCGGCGTCGTTCACCTGGTCGACCGGTCGATCGTGCGCGTCAACCCGCGCGCAGTGGAGTTGTTTGGCTGGGAAGAGCAGGAGATGCTCGGCATGAGCACCGAACACCTGTACCCCGGCCGGGAGGCATACGAGAGGCTCGGCAGGCTGGGATATATGCGCATGGCGGATGGTGGTATCTACCGTGCTGACCAGTTGCTGCAGCGCAAGGACGGCAGCCGCTTCTGGGGTCGGCTGATCGGCCAGTTCATCGACCCGAACGATACGACGCTGGGCTCCATCTGGCTCGTGGAGAATATTGACAGGGACAAGGCGCTGGAAGACCGGCTGCGCAAGGCACACGAGGAAGCGGATGCCGCCAACCGTGCCAAGGATGTTTTCATGGCCAGCATGAGCCACGAGTTGCGCACCCCGCTGAACTCGGTGCTCGGCTTCGCGCAGTTGCTGGAGGGCGACAAACGGCTGCTTGCAGATCAGCGCCAGCACGCGCGCGGGATACGCAGGGGCGGGGAACGCCTGCTGGAACTGATCAACGATGTACTTGACCTGGCGAAGATCGAGGCAGGCAACTTCGAATTGCTGCCCGTGGAATGGGACAGCGTCGAGCTGCTGCAGGAGCTGGCAGGCATGTTTGGCGGGCGCGCCCGGAAAAAGGGGATCGAGTTGCGTATCGAACCGTTGTCAGGGTTGCCGCGCCGGCTCTACTGCGACGCCAGGCGTCTGCACCAGGTCCTTGCGAACCTGGTGGACAATGCAATCAAGTACACCGAGGCCGGCACGGTGACCGTGCGCGCGGACTATAACGACGGAAACCTGGAACTGGCAGTGACCGACACGGGGATCGGCATCCTGCCGGCGCAGCAGGAGCAGATTTTCGAACCTTTCCGGCAGGTCGGTGACAGTGTGCATGCAATCCAGGGTACCGGCCTCGGGCTGGCCATTACCCGGCAGCTGGTGCAGGCGATGGGCGGAACAATCTCCGTCGAGAGCAAGCCCGGCGAGGGCAGCTGTTTTCGGGTGAGTCTCCCCGTGGAGACCGTGGGCTGCCCCGCCAGGACGATGGCAATTCCGTCCCCTGCTGCCAGTACGGTCGGGTACCGGCGTACCACCGGGCAGGGGCCGCTGCACATCCTCGTCGTGGATGACGAATATGACAACCGGCAGATACTGCGTGGCTTGCTGGAGCCGCTTGGCTTTCGTGTAAATGAAGCGGAACATGGCAAGGCCTGCGTTGCGAAAGCCGCTGCCGAGCTGCCGGATCTCATCCTCATGGATCTGCGCATGCCAGGCATGGACGGTTTGCAGGCAACGCGCGCCCTGCGCGCGAACCCTGTACTGCGTGAGATCCCTGTCGTGGCAGTCACCGCCGCCGCCTACAGCGAGGATCGCGACAGGGCGCTTGCATCCGGCTGCAATGCCCATCTTGCCAAGCCAGTGCTGCGTGATGCGTTGCTCGAGGTTGTAGGGTCACTGCTGCCCCTCGAATGGCTGGGTGAAGAACAGGTGCGGGAGGTGTCGCCGCCCGGGATGGAAGTGATGGGAGACGAACGCCGTGAACGCCTGGCCGGGTTGATACGGGCCGGGAGCGTTACTGCCATCAAGGTGATGGCGGAAGAGCTGGTCGCGGATGGTTGCTGCCCGGTCCTGGCGCAGCACGTCGCCACCCTCGCGGACGAATTCGATATCGCCGGGCTAAGACGCCTGCTGGAAGGGGGCGGTAACATGGCAAGTCGCGAAGCCGCAGACGGGACGGACAGCAGCAGAGAGGGACAGGCTGGAGGTGGTAGTTGTCCGGAATCAATTTAGAGTCCCCGTATAGGGGATCAGTAAACCCCTCGCCTTTAGGCGAAGGGTCGGAACGCAGGGAAAGGCTATATCGCAAGAAGCATCCTGGATGTGGAAAGTCGCATTCCTTCTCCCTGCGGGAGAAGGGCACGACTGCAGGGATGCAGGCGGTAGGGTAATGCAGGAGCAGTTACCGAGGATGATGGGACATGAATCAGGAAGATTGGCCTGTCATTCGATTCCCTCTCCCCAACCCTCTCCCGCTGGGAGAGGGGGTTTACCGGCCGGATGGCCAATCAATTCGGGGTAACTGACGGAGCAATACAGCGGAGCAATTAATGGCGGTATCACGCGGGAATATCCTGATTGTGGATGACGAGCCGGAAAACATCCGTTTTCTCGGCCAGTTGCTTGTCGGGCAGGGGTACCAGGTGCATGTGGCCGATAGCGGTGAGCGGGCACTGGAGGCAGTGGATTCGATACTGCTCGATAAACGGCTCGACCTGGTGCTGCTGGATATCCTGATGCCCGGCGGGATTGACGGTATCGAGACCTGCAGGCGCCTCAAGTCCCGTGAAGACGCGCGGAATATCCCGGTCATTTTTCTGACCGGGAAGGATGACAGTGAGACCATGGTGCGTGCCTTTGACAGCGGCGGAGCTGACTATCTGCTCAAGCCCTTTGACATAAAGGTGCTCCTCGCGCGGGTGAAAACCCACCTGGAACTCGGGCGCCTGTCCCGCAATCTGGAGTCGGCGCTGGCGGAGCGGACGCGGGAGCTACGTGATGCCAATGCAAGGCTGCGGCGCCTGGCGATGGATATCACCCGCGTCGGGGAGCGTGAAAAGAATCGCCTGGCCGGCGAGCTGCACGACAGTCCGATGCAGAAGCTGGCCCTGGCCCAGGCGCAGGTCGCCTCGGCTGCCAGGTCCCGCGATAGTGAATCGGACCGCCTGCTGGAGGTGGGGCTGGACCTGATGCGGGAGGCGCTGCAGGAATTGCGCACCCTGCAGTTCGATCTTAGCCCGCCGGTGCTCTACCGGGAGGGCCTCGTGCCGGCTTTGCGCTGGCTGGCCGCGAACACGACACAGCGGTTCGGGTTGGCGGTGGAGTTTGCAGAAACTTCGCCGGTTCCGGTACTCGACCGGGAGCTGGCCGTGCTGGTGTTCCAGTGCGCGCGGGAACTGGTTTGCAACATGGTCAAGCATGCCGGGGCGAGCCGGGGCTGGCTGGAACTGGGCTGCGACGGGCATGTGCTGACACTCACTGTCGCTGACGACGGCAGGGGTTTCGATTACGATGTTATTGGCCCGCAGGTGACGGGTGAAGGTGGTTACGGCCTGTTCAACACGGGCGAACGACTGTCACTCTGGGGAGGCAGTCTGTCCATCGAATCGGACGGGGCGGGTACGCGGTTATGTGTACAGATACCCCTGGCACAGGGGCAGGAGGCCGTTGCGGAAGCAGCGCAACAGTCTTGTAATAGGGGAATACCTGACAGGGAGGTACCAGGGGAATGACACTGACCGTGCTATTGGCAGATGACCACATACTGTTTCGCCAGGGCCTGGCGCTGCTGGTCGGCAAGCAGGCTGACTGGGAGATAGTCGGCGAGGCCGACGACGGTGAAGCGGCTGTGCAGCTGGCGCAGCGTCTCAGGCCGCAAATCGCCGTGCTTGATGTCGAGATGCCGCACATGGACGGCATGGAGGCGGCTCGCCGTATCCGGCAGGTTTCGCCGGAGACACAGATCGTGGCGCTGTCCATGTACGGCGACGCCCATTACCAGGAGCGCATGTTCGAGGCCGGCGCATCGGCCTACGTGCTCAAGAACGAGGCGATCGACGACCTGGTGACAGCGATAGCCGCTACCCTGCGGGGGGAGCGATTTGTCAGCCCGGCCGCCGGGCAGGTGACCGAGGCGCAGCCGCAGCTGCGCAGCATCGAACTCGACAAGGCCAACCTGAGCGACAGGGAGCGTGACGTGCTGCGCCTGCTGGCGGAGGGGCGACGAATGAAGGAGATCGCCGCGGCCCTTGGCATCAGCGTCAGGACAGTGGAGACCTACCGCACACGCATCATGCTGAAACTCGGCATCGACAACCTGCCGGGACTGGTGAAGTTCGCCGTGCGGGCCGGGATCACCACGCCAAGGCCCTGATTCTGCGCTGGCTGGCGGGGAGCTTTTCCCTGCGATCACTCAGCGTGCGTTTCGCAAGCAGCGGCGCCCCGGTGTCGGCAATGTTCCGCGTCCGGTCCTCCGGGAAAACCGGGGGAAAACCGGGACAGACCCCGTTTCCCAGGGTGTGGAACTGCTGAGAAGTTGTCATCATTATGTACTCCGTTACACTGCTGTCCCGTTAACATTTCATCGTCATGCCGGAAACGGCGCAGCCGTTATCCGGTATCCAGTAAGTCACTAAAGGAACCTCTGAACAAGTTCCCCTTCGTCATTCCGGCACATGCCGGACAAAAGCGCGTAGCGCGTTGAACGCCCGGAGGGCGGCCCGCAGGGTGAGCGAAGCGAATCATCCAGGAAAATCAACAAACTGGACCCCGGCCTCCGCCGGGGTGACGACTTATTCAGGGTTTCCTAAAATCTCTGGATTCCGGATCTCTACTTCGCGCCGTCCGGGATGACGTGTCTGACTGTTCGTGTGCATGTCTCGGACGGTTGAGCTGCGGTCATTGTGCTTCTATATAGCAACTAGCAGTATCATCGTGATGATTTAACGGGACAGCAGTGATTACGTTATCAAAAGTTTTCATGTTTGCACCTAAACCTCCCGCCGGGATCGTCGCTGGGAGTATCCTGATGCCCGGGACGCGACATGTTGTACGTGGTCCGGCGCCTGATATGCCAGTCTGCGATACAGCGACTTGCTTCACACACGCGTTAATTCATGGTTATTTCAAGTATGGTTTACGCTACATATATCCAGGGGATGTGGGTAATATCGCGGACGCACTGTGATCGCAGGTGACAGCGGTATGAGGGGCACGGTGGGGTCGAAGCTTGCTGGAGGCTGAAGGGGTGACGAACCGCAGCATTTCCGGGGCGTGCGCGGCGGGACTATTCGTCCTGGCAGTCGCCATTGCACTGCTGGGTGCGGACAAACCGCCTCCGCCCGGTTTTCTGTGGCTCGTCGGTCTCATCGCGCTGCTGTGCCTGGTCGCCTTCCTGCGTCTGCAGGCGTACCTGGCTGCAGGCACTCCCGGCAGGTGGGTGACGGGCCTGCGTGTCGGAGTGGAAGGGATGGCCGGCGGCGGCATCGCGATGCTGGTGTTATCGATCTTCGGAAGCGGCGAGCCGGGCGTCACGGTGTCAGCAGGGGACCGACTGCTCGGTGTGGGGGCCGCGGCGCTGGCGGGAGCGGTGTTCGCACTGCTGACCTGGACGGCGGCGGTATGGCTCAAAGCGCGCTACGGGATGCGCTCTTGAGGGCGCCTGCAGGTCAGCATTTCATGCACAGACAGGCGTGGCGGTGCCAGCAACATATCGCGTCGCTACCGGCGTCCCTGCAGGCAAAAAAGCCCCGCCAGGGCGGGGCTCTTTCAACCACAAGGATCAGTCACCGGGGTTGTGCAGATCCACGCCGACCAACTTGCCTTCGGCGGAGAAGGTACAGATGAAGAGCTGTGGGTTGGGCTCCGCCTCATACTGGCCCCAGACGGAGTACATGCCGTGGTCTTCAACCGCATTCTGGGTGGTGATACGGTTCGGGCGTTGACTGAACTTCGCCGATGCTTCACCGGCGCAGTACTTCGGCATATCCTTCACGGCGATCCCGCCTCCGCCATGGGAATGTGAGCTCCCCCCGGACTGGGGACGGGTTCTGTTGTCCGATTGCTTATCGACCTTGACGAACTGGCGGTGCGCGTTGAACCTGCAGGTGAAGAACAGGGCGTTTTGTCCTTCTGCCGGCGTCTGGCCGTAAACAACGTACTTGCCGTGATCTTTCTCCGCCGGCAAGGTCATGACGTCGTCGTTACTCACACCGAAAGCCGAGGCAGCTTCAAGCTGGCAATAACGCGGCATGTCACCGATGGCAATGTTCTCTTCGGCAGACGCCACGCCGGTAAACGTCATCATGATGACGGCGCCACTAAACATCAGGCTGCCCGTCAGCAGACGGCAGGTTGTGTACTTGTTCATACAACGTTTCTCCTGTTGGTGGGCAACTTCCCAGCGCCATTCATGTAATGACGCTATCGCCGTTGCCAGAAGCCGAAATAAATCGATTCTCATCCGGCGGGTTGACGACAACGAAAGCCGGGAGTGATTTGTCTCCGGTTCTTCAGAACATGTTCGTCTTCTCAATGAATGTTCCGTATGTCGGCCAGAGGAAGGCAAACTAGCACCTGGCAAATCGCTTCGATATCCGGGAAAACGCGTAGGTAAAAATACGGACACGATGTCGTGAAACAACTCCAGCACCCGGGCACCGGCACTTGCTGTCATCACTTCCGTGCAATCGGGAAGCGGTTTCAGCTGATGCCTGTGCGGCGGTAAGCGCGCGCTCCCTGCGTACGCGGGAGCTGCAGGATGCCAATGCAGGACCGCGGTGCCCGGCGATCTAAAACCCGGTATCGACAACCTGCCGGGGCTGGTGACGTTCGTCGTGCGGGCCGGGACCACGCCGAGGCGCTGAGCCTGTGTTGCCAGCGCTCATGGCAAGGTCGGCAGAAACGTACTGCACGATCGAGGCAAACAGCGTTTCCAGCGGGAAGAGCGCCGGATCCGGGCGTGCGCCGAGATAGGTGTGCACGGATTCAATGGTGGTGGCCGTACCCCAGTGGTCCGCGTTGGTATAGCCGAGCAACGTAGCCCCCGGGATCACGGCGTCGGCCGCGATGACCTGTCCGTCGTTGCGGGGATCAATGCGATTCAGGATCCTCCAGGTTGAAACCAGTCCACGTGCCACGTGTTCGCGTGTCGTGAAACTCGCCAGGGAGTAATAGCGCACATGCGCGGGCAGGGCGTTTGATTCGAGCCACTGCGTCGCCGTGTCGGTCCGCAGGCTGCGGATTATATTTCCGTCGCCGGGCGGACACGCGGGGTAGGGCACCTTTGCCAGCAGATTCGAATAGACCGGGTCAGCCATGTCAGCCAGGCGGCTGCCGAATATCGGGCTGGCGATGCTGACGACGGCATCCACCTGGCTTGCGCGTTCCGGAAAGTTGACCAGGAAATGCAGGATATCGAGCGCTCCCTTGGAGAACCCTACGAGAACCGTCGTTTCGTCGCCACGCAACCGGGCGTGCTCCAGCACGTTGGCGATCTGTTGCCCGTTATGATCGCTCCCGGAGCGGCCACTGACGACGATAGTCTCGACGTGGGCGCCGCTGGCGCTTAACCGTGCAGCACCGGCGGAAAATGGCCTGGCCTCATCGCCGACACATTCGCTGAACGCACCGGTGACCAGGAATACCGCGAGTCTTCCAGGCGGTGATCTGGCCAGGGGTTCGCTGTTGCCTGCTTCCGCTTCGTCCGGGAAGCGCCACAGCCAGCGATCGCAGGATATATCCTCGTCGCCAGTCAGGAGCCCGTCAGTGTGCATGCTCGCGCAGAAGACCTTGCGAAATCCCGCCCGGCCATCCTGCATGACGGGCGCATCCTCGATGACCATGACCTGGATTGGCTCGTGCAGGAGCGTTCGGGTAGTTGGCAGAGTTGCACAGCCGCAGAGCAGGATGACCGCGACTGCCAGGGCACTGCGCATGTTCCGCACCACTGCCGGGCTCACCTCGATTCGCAGCCGGTAGCAGGCCGGTGCCGGACACGCAATTCTCCAGGCCACACGGATACTGACGCAACCACGCACAGGTTAAACCGGGTACAGACCGGGTCGTTCATGCTGCCAGCATCAGAGATGCTTCTCGAACAGGTGCCCGATAGACTTACGGAAGCGCAAGATCACGTCTTCCGGCGACTCGAATTCCGCTGCCAGTTCGGGGGTGACTGCGCGACTGTACTTCAGGTCTTCTTCCAGGAATGCGCGCCGCAGCTGTGCTGACAAACCAGGCTGCAGGAAGACAACGGCCGTTTCACTGTTCAGCTTCTCGCTGCGGGGATCGAGATTGTAGGAGCCGATCAGGCTGCGCTGGCCGTCCACGACCGCGTACTTGGAGTGCATGGTTCCCTGGCTGCGTTCCGGTTCGTCAGCGGCCTGGCCGATCCATTCCCAGATCCTGATGCCGGCAGCGGCATTCTTGCAGGACGCCACTTCCGGTGTGCTGTTCACTGCAAGCAGGTCTTTATAGTACCCCCGGCCCACGAGGCTGATCTCCGGCAGGTCGTTGGTGTCGGGACTGTTGGAAATCAGCCGCACCGACACGCAACGTTGCGCCGCATCCTTCAGC
>JAQBDO010000031.1:0-4521 GCA_032124375.1 Gammaproteobacteria bacterium | reverse complement strand
GAACCTTTTGCACCGATTCATGTGAAGGCCGCTGCGCGTGCGGAAGATGGTGTCGAAGACGCTAACGCCGAGCAGGCAATTGCCTGAGTAGAGACGATCGATGGAAATGGAACAACTGAAAAATATTATTGAAGCCATCTTGCTGGGCGCGGGTCGTCCACTGAGTGTTGATCAGATACTGATCATGCTGGGTGAAGATGAGATACTGGATCGCAGTCTCATCCAGGAAGCACTGAGCGCGCTGCAGGCGGAGTATGAAACGCGCGGCATCGCACTGGTGCAGGTTGGCAGTGGTTACCGCGTCCAGATCAGGGAAACCATGCAGCCCTGGGTGTCGCGACTATGGGAAGAAAAACCGGCGCGTTATTCGCGCGCCCTGCTGGAAACCCTGTCACTGATTGCCTATCGGCAACCGATCACCCGTGGCGAGATTGAAGAAGTGCGTGGTGTGGCTGTCAGCACCACCATTATGAAAACCCTGCAGGAACGGGAATGGGTGCATATTATCGGTCACCGCGAGGTACCCGGTCGTCCCGCCATGTATGGCACCACGAGAAAGTTTCTTGATTACTTCAGCCTGAAGGGTTTGAGTGATTTACCCTCATTGGCCGAGTTGCGCGATTTGAGTGCCATTGGCAAGGACCTGGAACTGGACCTGTCAGAAATTCCCGGGCTGGAGCTTGAGGTCGTTGCTGACAGTGGCGAAGCTGAAGTTGAGTCTGAACCGGTATCCGGGCTGGTATCGGAGCTGGCAACTGAAGAGTCCGCAGTGGCAGAAGATATTAAGCTGGATGCCGAGGCCGCAGACAGCGATAACATTGCGACGCTTCATTAATCCGTACCTTCCTGGACCTGGTATTTTCCTGACTCATGGCTGAACGCTTGCAGAAGGTTTTGGCACGTGCGGGTTTTGGTTCCCGACGGCAGATAGAAACCTGGATCCGTGACGGCAAGATTACCGTTAATGGCAAGCTTGCCGAACTGGGCGTCAGTGTCTCTGAAACGGACCTGGTGAAAATCGAAGGCCGCTCGGTCTCGATCGCCGCGAATCCCGGGCATACGGCTCGCACCCTGATCTATCACAAGCCTGCCGGCGAGCTGACGACCCGCAAGGATGAGGCGGGGCGTCCCACTGTGTTTGATAACCTGCCAAAGATAAAGAGCGGGCGCTGAGTTACTGTCGGTCGACTGGATTTCAATACCTCGGGATTGTTGCTGGTGACAACGGATGGAGAACTGGCGCACCGCCTGATGCACCCGTCCTGGGAAGTTGGGCGCGAGTATGCGGTGCGTATCCTTGGCAAAGTGGATGAGGATACCCTGCGACGCATGCAGGAGGGTGTTGAGCTGGAAGACGGTCTGGCTTCATTTGAATCTATTCAGGATGCCGGCGGGGCGGGCGCGAACCACTGGTATCACGTTATCGTCAAGGAAGGCAAAAACCGCGAAGTACGTCGTTTGTGGGAGTCCCAGGGCCTGCAGGTTAGTCGGCTGACCCGTATTCGCTACGGGCCCATTATGTTACCTCGAAGCGTGCGTGCCGGGCATGTTCAGGACCTGCAACAGGATGAGGTAAAGGCCCTGTATACAATGGTTAAACTGGAAGTCCCTGAGCCTCGACCGCTGCGCCGGCCCGGCAAAAAACATCACCGTTCAAAATAACTTCACTATTGTCCGTAAAGCTAGATCGCAGGTCATTGACGGCGGTGTTTCACACGTTGCTGTCCGCCTATGGACCGCAACACTGGTGGCCGGGCGATACGCCTTTCGAGATTATGGTAGGTGCGGTGTTGACGCAGAACACGGCCTGGACCAATGTTGAAAAGGCGATTGCCAATCTGCTGGCACACGACAAACTGTCGCCAGAGGCAATTATCGCAGCGCGCAAGGACCACCTTGCAAACTGGCTGCGGCCATCCGGTTACTTCAATGTAAAAGCCGAACGGTTGAAGAATTTCTGTCGCTGGTATGTTGATGCGGGCGACTTCAATGCGTTGTCAGTACTTGACACCGATACGCTGCGCGACTCGCTGTTAACGATCAATGGGGTAGGTCCGGAGACAGCTGACGATGTATTGCTGTACGCGTTTGAGCGGCCGGTGTTTGTTATCGATGCCTATACGCGCCGCCTGTTTTCCAGGCTGGGGTTTATTGCCGGCGATGAGACGTATGAAGACTTGCGATTGGCGTGTGAAGACAGGCTCGCTTCGGATGCCGGCTTGTACAATGAGTTTCATGCACTCATCGTGTTGCATGCCAAGATGGTTTGCCGGGTGCGTCCAAGCTGTGGTGATTGTGTATTGCGCGAGAGTTGTCCTGCGGGCAGGGAAGGGCGGGAGTGATTACAGCGTGACTTGTCGAGATAACGAGTCTGCTGATGAGGTGGCTGGTATTGGGTGTATGTCTGTTTTTATGTTAGTATATATACGTATGTATTTATACCATTAAATAACAACAAGTTATAAAAAATATTTAAAGTAGAATAACAAGTGTTGGCAGGAAGTACCCGCACTGACCACGCGATTGTGGCAGCGAATCTCTCTTATGTTGTTTGCTGGTTTGCAGGGTAACAAGGCCGTCAGATGACAGGGGTTATGTTTAGCAAGCTCCCTTATGCGCATGCAACTTCTTATTATTCGGTTCATTGTCCTGCTTGGCTGCTGCGGGTCTGCGGCGGCTGATTACAAGGATGATATCGGGTATACCCGGTTGGTGGCTGAGCAGGGGGCGAATACACCGAACGGCACTGGTGTGCGCGTGACACAGGTTGAAGCGTCGATTGCAGGGTCAGGGAATCCTGCCGTGTTTCTTCCTGATGCAGGTGTGCCAGAGTTGTTGAGCAAAAATATTACGGATAAAAGCGGATCTACTACCGGCACTTTCTCCGGTCATGCAACCAGTGTTGGGAAAACGTTTTATGGTGGCGCATCTACAATCGCTCCAGGCGTCAGTACCATTAATGCCTATTGGGCTGATGCCTGGCTGCAGCCCGGTTTTCTGCGTTTCGGGGGTAGTCAAAAGCCGCTGTCTTTAGCAGACCGCGTTGCCAATCATAGCTGGGTTGGGGATACTGGCAACCTGGCTTATGACTCGGATATCCTGAGGCGTACGGACTGGGTCGTGGAGACCGATGAATTTATACAATGTGTTGGCATAAAGAATGACAGTAGCGCAAACCAGTCATTGCTGAGTGGTGCGTACAATGTGATCGCTGTTGGCAAGAGTGATGGCATCAACGGCTTTGGTACCTCACAACTTGATAACGATTACGTTTCCGGACGTACCCGTCCAGAGATAGTTGCTCCAAAGTCAACATCCAGTAGTGCTACACCGGTGGTAGCTGCTGCTGCGGCCCTGTTGGCAGGTGTTGGGCATGACACGCCGTCGCTGTCGACTGATCCTAATGAAACTTCAACATCCAATCGGGCGGGAAGTACCGTCTACAACGCAGAGCGTTCCGAAGTAATAAAAGCGGCACTCATGGCCGGCGCCGACCGGGCGGCGAGTAACAGTAGCAGTGCCGATATCACCGATTACCGTGCGCTGCCGGTTAACCAGACAATCAATGGGCTGGATAAACGGTTTGGTGCCGGTCAGGTCAATATTTATAACAGTTTCCATATAGTAGCGACGGGCGAGCAAGACAGTGATGAAGATGGTGCTGGCAATGGCGTAATCAGCTTGTCAGGATTCGACTATGATCCATCTTTTGGTGGTAGTGGAGGTAGCAATACAACTGCATCATATTATTTCTCTACAGGTGCAGATGTTACGGCATTGTCTGTAACACTTGCCTGGAATATAGACATAGACGGAGGGAATGGTCCTAACTTCACTGGTAGTGCCACGCTGCATAATCTGGATCTTTATCTTTATGACGTCACAGGTGGCGGTCAGGTTTTTGTACAGAGATCTGCCAGTACTATTGATAACACCGAGACCATCTGGACTACATTGGATGCTGGAAAGGACTATATGCTACGGGTTACGCGGCAAGGGTCGTTTAACTGGGATTATGCGATTGCCTGGCAGCTAACAGATCTAACTGATACCGATGCTGATGGTATCCCTGATATTCAGGATGATGATGATGACAATGATGGCCTTTTGGATGTTGATGAGGTCACACAATATGGTACCGATCCCTTGCTTGCCGATACCGACGGCGACGGCTTTGATGATGCGATGGAACTTGCCTATGGGAGCGATCCGACGCCGGGTGGTAGCAGTAGTACGCCAGCAGATAATGTAAACAACGATGGTGATATAAACGGCGACAGCATGATAAACGTGGTGGACATTTTGCTTGCTACCCGCATGGTGCTGGGCGAACTGGAGCCTACGCCCGGGCAGCGGGTGAGTGTTGACATGGTACCCGATGGGGTAATTAATGTGGGTGATCTGGTGAGAATTCAGCAGCTGTCACTGGGTTTGTAGGTCGTAAGTATTTACAGGAATTCGTAGGATGCGCCTAGGTGGCTGTCCGAGAATAGCAAAATTGCCGTTTTTGCAAAATTTACA
>JAQBDO010000030.1:0-3259 GCA_032124375.1 Gammaproteobacteria bacterium | reverse complement strand
CGGAACATTCAGTCCCACATCGAAAAACATCCGCGAGATATCAATAAAAGGCCGTGAGTCTTCCTTCTCCGGCGGCGCATCCATCACGATAAGGCTTTCACCCTTATGAATAACGCGAAAGTAACGACGAAAGCTGGCATCGGCAGATGCAGGATTTAATGTGTACTCGCTGAAGTCCAGTTCTGACTCCAGCCAATGCTTCAGTTGTTCAAGACGTTCGGGCACGTTGCAGGTTCCTGTAAAGTGGTTTTGAAACAAGGCACATCATGAAAATATGCGGATAAACATCCGTCATTCCGGCATTCGCCGGATGAATAACGAAATATCGACTTCACAATCAGCCAACATCATTCGCTGGCGGGAAGCGATCATGCCATCGGGCGCGCACCAGTTCACGCAGATCATCAGCGACCATATAAAAACACGGGATGGCTATCAGGATAATACCCGTGGCAAACAGCAGGCCAAACCCCAGGCTGACCGCCATCGGCGACAGAAATGCCGTCTGACCGGTTGCAAAGAAAATCAGCGGCGAGATACCCAGAAAGGTCGTAATACTGGTCAACAGAATGGGGCGCACTCGTACCCGGCCGGCTTCAACCATGGCTTCCATGCGATCCATACCCCCGGCCCGCATGCGCTTGGCGAAATCAACCAGTATCAGGGCGTCGTTGACCACGATGCCGGTCAGCGCAAGAAAGCCCACCACCGACAGAAACTGCAGGTTGTAGGCAAACAGCACATGACCAAACACCACGCCTATCAGACCGAACGGAATGGCAAACATGACAACCAGCGGATCCAGCAGGGAACGAAACAGTGCGGCCAGTATAAAGAAAATAAACGCCCCCGAGATCAACAGCGCATCGCGCATGCCATCAAATGATTCAGCGGCATCCTTCTTCTCACCAAGAAACAATAATTCATAACCGGGAAAAGTCTTGTCAATATCGCCAAACTCGGCATTTATCAGCCCGGTTACTTCCAGAGGTGTGATCACCTTGCCATCCACATCGGCTGTCACCAGTCCCAGGCGTCGGGTATCACGGCGACTGATGGTATTCATGCCACGACCGGCGGTAATCTCCGCAACATCCCCGAGATACACCAGGCGGCCATCCTTTAGCACAATGGGCAAACTGTTCAGATCGCTGCCATGGCGCACTGCATCCGGGTAAATCACACGCACCGGGATGCGCTTGTCCTGCAGCGTAACGTATACCGCTTCAACACCGAGAAAGCCGGTGCGTACTGCATCGGCAAGCTCGCTCTGTTTGATGCCCAGCTCCTTGCCGCGCGCGTTCAGCGAATACTGATACTCAAGTTTGCCGGTTTCCAGATTCTGGCGCACATCATGCACACCCGGCAAGCGCTGCAGGTAAGCAACCATGCGATCAGCCTGCTTGCGCAACACCTCAACATCCGGCCCGCTGACACCCACTTCTATATCCGCACCCGCCGGGCCGCCCTGCGGACGCTGTATGGCTATGCGACGCACACCGGCTACTGCCTGCAACTTGTCACGCAACTCATTAATGATATCTTCCGTGTCGCGGCTGCGCGTACCCTCCCAGGAAAACTTCAAACTGACCAGCGGTGTGATATAGCGCTCTATAAAACCTTCCGGTTTCGCCTTCTCAAGATCCACCACCAGCTGAATATAGTGGCTACCCAGCTGGAAACGATTGAAATCAATAAACGTGACGCCCACATTGGTTAACAGGGTACTGAGGTCTTCATCAGCAAGCGAGTCCAGCACGATTGTTTCCATTTTTTCAGCCAGCCTGGCAGTATCCTCAAGACTGTAGGTCTGCGGGGCTTCTGCATTAATAAAAAACTGGCCCACATCCACTTCATCAAACAACTGGAACGGTATTCGTGTCGCCGCAAACACCAGTGTTACCAGCAGGATGCCAATACTGAGCAGTGTTACAAAATAGCGATGCTCCAGCGCCATGCGTAACCAGCGAATGTAATGATTCAGCAAGGCACTCCAGTCAACCCGGCGCTCATGCACCTGCGTAGACCTGTCATCGGCACGCAACAACTCGGCGGCGTGCGAAGGTAGTACCCCGAAGGCCTCCCACAGTGAACCCAGCAGTGACGCACAGACAACAACAGGGATCACTGCAATAAAAGCCCCCATCACCCCCTTGATGGCAAACATCGGCATAAAGGCAGCCACCGTGGTCGCAGTACTCGCGACCACCGGCCAGAACACTTCCCGCGCACCCACGCGTGCCGCCTCAGGTGCCGGCTTGCCCATTTCCATGTGACGGTACATGTTCTCAGTGACAATAATGGCATCATCAACAATCAGTCCAAGCGCAATCAGGAACGCAAACAGTGAAATCATATTAATGGTGTAACCCAGGTAATAAAGGGCAATAACCGCCACCAGAAATGACACCGGTATCCCCATCGCAGTAATCAGCGCCACACGGAAGTTCAGGAACAGATACAACGACAGCAACACCAGGAACAGACCCACCAGCCCGGATGACTTGACTGTGTTCAGCCGTGTTTTTACATAGGCTGACAGGTCGTTGTACAGACCTGCCTTGATGGTTGGTGGCAACTCGGCGCGCAACTCCGCGGCAAAGTCACGCACGGCATCAGCCACATCGATGGTTGAGGCTTCCGAGGTCTTGGTGACAGTCAGGTTGACGGATGGCTTGCCATTAAAACGTCCAAGCGTTTCCGCCTCTTCAAGCCGCAACTCAATTTCGGCAATCTCGCCAAGCTGCAACTGACCACCCCTGGCGTTACTGCTGACACTGATTTGTGCAATTTTATCCGGATCCGGCGCCACCCCCATGCCACGTAACAGAATGTCACCTTCACTGGCCTTCAGGGAACCGCCGGGTAAATCACGCAGATTACTGCGTATCGCTTCCAGCACCTGGCCCAGCGATAGCTTGTGTGCGGCCAGTACAAACGGGTCCACCTCAACCCATATTTCCCACTCGCGATTGCCGGCAACACCGACACTGGCAACGCCCTGAATCTGCTCCATGCGTTGCTTGATGCGATCCGCCTGGTCATAGAGATAACCGCGCGGCACATCACCATACAGACTCATGCTGATAACCGGGAAGCGCGCCTTCAGCCTGACCAGTTCCGGCTCTTCTGCCTCGTCCGGCAGATCGGTTACCTGGTCGAGTGCCGTTTGCGCATCGCGCATATATTGATCAACATCGGTCCCCTGCTTCAGCTTGATCAGGAGAGAGGCCATGCCCTCATTGCTGGTCGAGCTTAT
>JAQBDO010000029.1:0-14389 GCA_032124375.1 Gammaproteobacteria bacterium | reverse complement strand
ATTGTTAAACCCTTTAACAAGGTACTGCCCTGATGTCTGTTGAACGCACTGAAATGATCCGTGAACGCCTGACCAATTCCCTGCAACCCGTAGCACTGGAAATTATTGATGAAAGCGCCAAACATGCCGGTCATGCAGGCGCTGCCAGTGGTGGCGGGCATTTCATAGTCAACATCGTCGCGGCTGCATTCAACGACAAAACACTCATACAGCGCCATCGGCTGGTCTATGACGCAGTGGATGACATCATGCACCGCGAAATACACGCGCTCGGCATCCAGGCCAGGACGCCGGAAGAATCCTGATTCACCAACCCAAGAAGGTACTAGCAA
The DNA here is from genome assembly GCA_032124375.1 of Gammaproteobacteria bacterium. GTDB lineage: Bacteria > Pseudomonadota > Gammaproteobacteria > UBA9214 > UBA9214 > UBA9214. Next base: position 14,057 of record JAQBDO010000029.1, on the reverse strand, counting down.
ATGAAATATCCTCACTACCTGGCATTAATTGCATCACTGGCTGTAGTCACCGCTTGCGATCAGCTACCAGCACCCGGCGGATCATCCGCCAGCGAAGACAACATGACTGCGACCAGCACCGGGACAGCTGTTGCTGAAGGTGTCGTCATTGCCACCGTAAACGGCGCACCGATCACTCAAACCGAGCTCGAGGTTTATACGGGCCAGCGCAAGCCGCCGTCCAGTGCGCCCGAGGCCAACAGCGAAGAAGTCGTCATGAAAGAACTGATTTCGCTGGAACTGATGAGACAGTCAGGCGTTGAACAGGGACTGGACAAGCAACCCATGGTTATCGCAACCATTGATCAACAAAAACGTACCGCCCTCGCCGGCGCAGCCATCCAGAGTTTCATGAGCAGCAACCCGATATCTGATGAAGATGCGAAAAAGCTGTACGACGAGCAGATGGGAGAACCCATGAAGGAATTCAAGGCCCGGCATATTCTCGTCAAGGAACAGGAAGAAGCGGAAGCCATCATCAAGCTGCTTGACAGCGGCAGTGATTTTTCCGAACTTGCCAGGGAAAAATCCACAGGACCTTCCGGCCCCAGCGGTGGCGAACTTGGCTGGTTCAGCGAAAAACAAATGGTAGCGCCGTTTTCAGCTGCCGCAGCAGGGCTTGAGAAGGGGCAATACACCAAGACCCCCGTGGAAACCCAGTTTGGCTGGCATGTCATCATCCTCGATGACAGCCGTGAAACTGCGCCGCCTCCGTTTGATGACGTAAAAGACCGCATTAAAATGCTGCTCATGAATCAACAACTGCAACAGCATGTAGAAGCAATGCGCACTGCTGCAACGATCGAAATCAAATAGCTGTAGCTGATGTTACCGGCCGGTCAAAAACATGCCGGCCGGTAACCCTCTCCTGAAAACCAGCCTCCCCCATCAAGTGGGTAGCCAACCGTGGCAGGGCAGAATTTACTTGTGCCCGGCGCTTAATCGGGTATTCGGCCAGCGGCTATACGTTCTGCCAACAGCAGGAATGCATGGTGTTGCCGACTCAATCAGGGGAAGAGCAATAATCAGGGGATTTCCGATTAATGTGGCTGCTCCCCGCTGCCCGCCACGCCGGCCTGTGAGCCGTGCTGAACAACCGGCAACCAGACCTGTATACGGGGACGTGCCTGTTCTGAACAAATGACGCTGAGACAACTGTTTTTCGCCGCAGCAAGCACCTCACAAATCTCCTCTCCCTCCGCGCCGGCACTGCTGCTCATAGTCGGCACCTTGCGCAGCAAGGCCACAACAGTGTCGGGCAACGGCTGCTGCGGCAAGCGGAACACATATTTAAGATAACGTCCTGGCTGTAACCAGCAACGCTGCTGTCCGGTCACACGGGTATCTGTCACTTCAAATTCAACTTCACAATCCGGGGCTGCAAGCCGGAGCGCTTCCAGCAGACTTGCGAGCAATGGCATAAGCTGATTTTTTTGCAAGCCGGCGCAGCCATCATCCTGCATGAACGCGTTGTAGCGGTTAGCCACAGCAACAAGATCATCCAGCCCGCTCGAGAGTGATTGCAGGGTAAGCGGTAATGTCTCCAGAAAGGCCCAGAGACCCGGCACATCACCCGCAAAGTGCAACAGGCTTAATTCCCCGGCCTGCTCCCTGCCAGCAGCCTCGAACGCCACCTCATCCTGTCGCACGACCGTATCCTCGTCTTCCAGCACTGCACCACCTGGCAGACAGATCGGCACTGCCACCCAATCAACCAGCGCACTCAGAAAAGCCGGCAATGTTTGCGGGCTGGCCACAAAACGTGCCGGAATGTCATCCAGCGCATCGGCAACAAAGACCACGGCACTGGCCGCCCCGGAGTCCGGAAATAACGCCGCAAAGGCCTGCCTGTTGCGCTGCGCTATGGTGACATGCCGGTCATAAGGGATCCCGCCCAGCAGCGAGGAGTCCATGCCCAGATGGGTTTTCAACAACCGCGAAATGGAGCTATAAACATAATCAGAATCAGCTGGATAGGTGATATTGTTAACAACAAAACACAACTCACCGGAAAAGCCGTTTAAATGCAATACCTGCATCAGCGCAAAGGCTTCCGCCTGGGAATGGTGGTCAAGTGACACTACGATGATGACGACTGCCGAGGCCTTGCAGCACAGCAACTGTGAGCGCGCATCCATTAACGAGGTATCAATCAGGAAATCGTCATAGCCCTCCGGCACATCAATATTCTTCATGCAGCGTGAACGCTGCCCGGCCTCAGCAGCAGACCACTGCCTCAGCGAGAGCTGACAGGACAAGAAATCAACACCCTGATAGCCCCTGCGCGTAACGCCATGCGACTCACCGTCCTCTGCCCGTCGCAGCAGTAATGCCGACGGTGGCAGATCAAGCAGATCGGCAAGTGTTTTTGACTGCAGGTCGTCCTGGAAAACGCCCACAAGACGGCCGCGCCGCACCAGTTCAAGCGCGAGATTGATCGCCAGTTGTGTCTTGCCTGTCTGCGCAAGACCACTTGTTATTGTCATTATTCTTGTCATGACGCTGCCCTGCGGAATGGCAGGCAATTCACCGGCATTCCGCACACCGGCATTGCCGGTGTTCCATTTTTTGTATTAACGCAGAGATAGTTCCATAACTATTGCGACTGCTCATCAATAGCCTGACGCTGCTGCGCACTGGCCTCGCCCAGCACATCTTCAACCCGTTTAGCCTTGTCTATTGTCTTGACCTGCCCGGACCAGACATGCTCAACGTTTTCACTACCACCGGCTGTTTCTTCGCCACTGCTACAGGCACCGAGAAGCAACACCAGACACATGAATAAATATCGTTTCATACCATCGTCCTTCCCATAATGAACAACTATTGCAAATGACGCCTTGCGGACAACCACTGCTGAATTTCATCCAGGTTAACCGGCTTGCCTACATAATACCCCTGACAGAAGTCACAACCCATCTCTTTCAGCATCTGCAGAACCACCGCTGATTCAACGCCCTCTGCAGTGACCGACAGACCAAGGCTGTGCGCCAGATCAATGGTTGCCCTCACAATCGAGGCATTCTCCGCGTCATTATTCATATCAATAACAAAGGATTTATCGACTTTCAGCGTATGCACAGGCAGGCGCCTGAGATGCAGCAACGAGGAATGACCGGTACCAAAATCATCAATTGACAACTTAACCCCGAACGATGCCAGCTGATCCAGCGTCTTGATCACCTGGTTTGGGTCCCGCATCACCCCGGTTTCTGTAATTTCCAGCAACAACGCTTCCGGCATGAGCTGATATTTATCAAGTGCGCTACGGATTTTCTCGAGCAGATGAAAATCATGCAGATCATGCATGGAGAGGTTTATACCCGCGCACAAGCCGGGAGTATCCTGCTGCAGGACAGCCAGCTCTCGACAAGCGGTCTCAATAACCCATTCGGACAACTGCCTGATCAGACCACTCTGTTCGGCAACACGTATAAAAGATTCGGGCATAAGAATCTTCCCATCCGGCTGTCGCCAGCGAATCAGCGTTTCAATATAGCTGACCCGGCTTGTCTCCATTTCGATTACCGGCTGATAAACAAGATATAAATCATTCTGTTCAATATCCTCGTTGAGGACGCCATTCAGACTCCTTTTTGCCTGCGCAATATCATCGGTCTTCGCCGGATCGTAAATAACATAGCCCACCCTGTTCTCTTTCGCTGAGTACATCGCATTGTCCGCATGACGCAACAGCATCTCGACATCATCACCATGCTCCGGCATCAGGGTAATGCCGATCGACACGGATGCCGTCAGCTTGTGTCCCTCAACCTCAAACTCACCCTCCATAGCCTGGATGATTTTCTCTGCTACCTGTCGCGCCTGTTCCGTATCCGTATCGGGAAGGATGACAACAAACTCGTCACCACCCAGCCTTGCCAGCGTGTCTGATTCGCGCACCTCGCCGGCTATCCGTGACACCACATCTTTCAGCAGCAAGTCGCCCGTGTGATGTCCCATCAAATCGTTTACATATTTAAAACGCACCAGATCTATAAGCAATATGGCGACAGCTGTCGGCGTCCTGCGGTGTTCGGCAATCAATAGCTTCAGTCGGTCTTCCATCAGCGCGCGATTGTATATACCCGTCAGTGGGTCCCGAATCGCCATATCATGCAGCGTTTCATAGAGCTCGCCCAATGCATGAAAACTCACCGGAATTGCCTTCTCCGGCACTGGCAATGCACCGGAGCCGCCCTTACGATTACTCCACTCGTCTATCAACTGGTAACTGAGATCACGCAAGGGTTTTAATACCGAGTACTTGACCAGAAACAGGGCCAGTACAACGGTGGCAATAATAATCAGGGCGACAATAAACAACAGGCGATTGTTGGTTTTATCGATCTGCATTACCAGACTGTCCGCATTACGCAGGCCTGTTATCTTTAAAGCTTCGCGCGAGTCACTCGTCGTTAATATATATTCCGCTTTAACATCCTCTGCCGCGCCATCCCTGGTCCAGTCTGCAGCGATGTACACGACGGAATCATCGGCCAGACAAACACGAACCGGCATTTTCAAACGGCTGCCAATGCTGGTCAGTTTTTGCAACGGATCTGTAACAAGCTGGATATAGCCACTGGGCACCAACCCGCCCACCGGGGCAATAGTCGCCATATAGGGCTTGCCGTCCAGCAGACAGAGTTCGTAAAGAGGCCTGAGGCGCTGCCCATCCTGGCGTATCTTTAATGTGTTTATCAGGTCAGGACAAATAAGCGGGCTGGCGGTCGTCGCCAGGTGTGTCGAAGTACCCGCAAGGTTAAAATCACTGTCAAAGGCATACATCGCAACCAGATTAACCGCATTGGACGTGACCGGGGCTTGCTGAAACTGCGCATCCAGCACCATAGACACGCCGTGAATATCACCTGCATCAAACGGCTGCCTGAAACTGTCGAGCCCCTGAATTCTCAGTCCAAGACGCCGTGCACCGGCAGCCTCTTCCGCGAGGATGTCGGCTGATTTTGCCGCCAGCAGCTGGGTCATATACTGGCGCTGAAAATCAAAGGCCAGTTCACGATAGGTGCGCGCATTCACATACACCGTCACCGTACTGACCACACCCAGCAAGATGATTGCCAGCACAAGACCGGTGAGCAGGTTAACATTCAGCCGTTTCATTGTTCAGCTCTGGAACCCTCGCATGCCGCAGGACCGGTAAAGGAGCAGCGCGACATACCCGTCGTGGTGCCAAGCCCTGACGGGTACGCTGCGCTTTACCCGTCCTACAAAGTGTTAATGGACTCCAGCACCGTAGGACGGGTAAAGGAGCAGCGCGACGTACCCGTCAGTTTGACAGCAATCAGGCTACGACGCTGCATACTTTGACATCAATACGACACACTCCGCCTCATCGATGATTGCCACCCCCAGCTTGAGCGCTTTCTCATGCTTGGAACCCGGGTTTTCTCCCGCCACCACATAATCAGTCTTGCTCGAAACACTACCCGCCACCTTTGCGCCCAACGCCTGTAACTGCTCTTTCAACGCGTTGCGTGGCATGGATAACGTACCTGTGAGCACAAACGTCTTGCCTGTCAGCGGCAGGTCACGGGGTTTGTCCACGGCCGGCCAGTTCACACCGGCTGCGCGTAATTTCTCGATGACATCCCGATTGTGCGGCTCTTTGAAGAAATCAACGATATGTTTCGCCACCACCGGACCGATGGCGTGTATTGCTTCAAGGGCTTCTACATCGGCCGCCATTAATGCTGCCAGATCACCGAATTCAGTGGCCAGGATCTGCGCAGTCGCCTCACCCACCTCGCGAATACCCAGCGAAAAGATGAATCGGCTGAAGCTGGTTGCCTTGCTTTCATTCAATGCGGCGATCAAATTGGCAGCCGACTTCCCGGCCATCCGATCCAGCCCGGCAACATCCTCTGCAGACAACCGGTAGAGATCACTGACAGTGGCCACCAGTTCCTTTTCAACCAGCTGCTCAACCAGCCGGTCGCCGAGTCCCTCGACATCCATCGCACGCCGGGAGGCAAAGTGCTTGATGGCTTCCTTGCGTTGCGCCGGGCAAAACAGCCCCCCGGAACAGCGTGCTACCGTTTCTCCCGCTGCGCGCGTTACCAGGGAACCGCACACAGGACATGCTGCCGGCATCTGAAACCTTGCCGCGCCCTTGTTACGTTTCTCTTTCAGCACGCGCACGATTTCGGGAATGACATCACCGGCACGGCGCACAACAACGCGGTCCCCGGCACGCACATCCTTGCGCTGAACCTCGTCTGCATTATGCAGGGTGGCATTGGTCACCGTGACACCACCAACAAACACCGGCTCCAGCCTCGCTACCGGCGTCAGCGCACCGGTACGCCCCACCTGGATATCAATGCCCAGCACCGTGGTCTCGCGCTCCTCTGCCGGGAATTTTCGTGCAATCGCCCAGCGCGGCGCACGCGCTACAAAACCCAGTTCACGCTGCTGATCGAGCCGGTTGACCTTGAAAACAACGCCATCTATTTCAAACGGCAATTGCTCACGCAGTTGCAGATAGCGCTGAAAATAGGCAGCACAGCCCTGCGCACCGACGACCGTCTGTACATCATCGTAAATTCGCAGATGCCAGCCCTGTAGCTGTGCAAGGATATCCATATGGGTATTCGCAAGTGCACCGCCGCTAACCTTGCCGACCCCGTAACAGAACATTTCCAGAGGACGTCGCGCCGTGACCGCCGAATCCAGCTGTCGCAAACTGCCGGCTGCCGCGTTGCGTGGATTTACAAACGGCTTCTGCCCCTGCGCCTCAGCCTGCCGGTTCAGTTCCGCGAAACCGGCATGTGATATATAGACCTCACCACGCACTTCCAGTATTTCCGGAATACCTACGCCGACCAGTCGCAGCGGAATTGAGGCCAGCGTACGCACGTTCTGCGTCACATCCTCACCGGTCTCGCCATCCCCGCGGGTCGCCGCTCGCACCAGTTGACCCTGCTCATAGAGCAGGCTGACAGCGAGACCATCCAGCTTTGGTTCCGCTGCGTATTCCACCTCGTCCTCGCCGAGGCGTTCCCGTACCCGCCGATCAAAATCAGCGAGCTCCTCATCGGTAAAGGAGTTATCCAGCGAGAGCATGCGTACTTCATGACGCACTTCCCCAAAACCTTTCAGGGGAGCAGCGCCGACGCGCCGGGTGGGAGAATCCGGCGTTATCAGTTCCGGGTATTGTGATTCGAGTGACTGCAGTTCACGCAGTAGCTGGTCGTACTCCGCATCACTGATCAGCGGGTCATCTTTGGTGTAATAGCGGTAATTATGTTCGTGCAGCTGCTGATGCAGCTCCCGTGCACGCCGGTGCGCGGTTTTCGACGCGCTCATGACGCAGCATTCGCCACCCGCCGTTGCAGCTGGCAGCTGATTACCTCTTCCCGCATATGGCTGATAGTCTGGTTCGTCAACGGGCTTTGTGCCGCATCACACACCCGGCTGCCAAGATTGTCCGCCAGAGCCCGTGCCGACTCCAGCATGGCATCAAAGGCACGCACCGCGTCATCGGCACCAAACACCTGCATGAACAGCACAACCCCCTCTGAAGTGAAATTCTCCATCGCAGACAAGTCAAAGATACCCGGCTCACGGATATTGGCCACAGAAAACAGAATCTTTTCCTGACCATTGACTGTGCTGATACGATGAAAAATCTGCATATCACCGTATTCAAGCTTTGCCGCAGCCAACGCACCCAGCAGGATCGGGCCACGAAAGGGAACACCGCGGGGCGCCTGTACAAACAGGGTAAATACCTTGTCCGAAATCGCGGCTGGCTCGCGCTTCTCCGCAGGCAAACCGATAACAGTGATTTCTTCAACCGCCGGGTCGTCTGCTGAAATAATTTGTCCCAGCTGCTGCAGCTGTTCTTCCACGTCGGTGGCATAGTCCAGCTCCACTGCAGTATCCCGGCTATCGTCACCGATCACCGGCTGCAGCCGCGAACTGCCGCGGACAACCGGCTGTTTACGGCGCCCCTGGTAATAGCTGACCAGATAAACCACCAGAACAACAACGACACCCGCCAGCAAAAGTATCCAGCGCAAATTTTCCATGGATTCAGACCAGACCTGTATTTATAAATAACATTAAGAGTGAAGACTTACCTTACCAGCTGTGCACGCAGCGACGTCGCTGTCAGACGGCTACCAGCCTTACTGCCTCGTCGACATCGACGGCCACCAGCCGCGACACGCCGGCTTCATGCATCGTGACACCGGTCAGCTGATTAGCCATTTCCATGGTCACTTTATTATGCGTTATAAAAATAAACTGTACGTGTTCTGACATCTTGCGCACCATATCGCAATAACGACCGACATTGGCATCATCCAGCGGCGCATCCACCTCGTCCAGCATACAGAAAGGTGAAGGGTTCAATTTGAAGATCGAAAACACCAGCGCAATGGCTGTCAGCGCCTTTTCACCACCGGAAAGCAGATGGATGGTGCTGTTACGTTTACCCGGTGGCCGTGCCATTACTGTCACACCGGTATCCAGCAGATCCTCCCCCGTCAGTTCAAGATAGGCCTGCCCGCCACCAAACAAAATCGGGAAGTTTTCCTGCAGTCCCTCGTTCACTTTTTCAAAGGTCTCCCTGAAACGCGAACGTGTTTCCTTGTCAATCTTGCCAATGGCCGTTTCCAGCGTGGTCAACGCCTCGATCAGGTCGGCATGTTGCGCATCAAGGTACTCCTTGCGGCTGGACTCTTCCTCGTATTCCTCAATGGCCGCGAGATTGATCGGGCCAAGCTGCTGAATACGTCGTTCCAGCTTGTCTGCCTGTTCTGCCCACACGTCAACAGTGGCCCCTTCCGGCACCAGATCCAGTAGTGGCTGGAACTCAAAACCGGACTCATTAATTTGTTCCAGCACGGTATCGCTGCGCACCTTGATTTCCTGCCAGGCCATACGATCCTGTTCAAGCTGTTGCCGCTGGTTGCTGACACTGCGCTCTTTCCTGACCCGCTCCTGATCAAGCTCGCGTGTGCCGTGCTCGATATCCTCAACCTGCTTGCGCGCGCCGCCCAGTTCGCTCTCAACTTCGATGCGACGTAACAACAAGCCTTCCAGTTGTGTCTCCAGCTCAATGATCGGCGTATCACCCTGGTCGAGGACGCCGGTCAACTGGTCACGCCGGCTGATCAGTTGCTGGCACTGCTCATTCATACGCGTCAGCGCCTGACTGGTTGTTTCCTGTGCGGTGCGCATCGACTCTGCCCGCAAGGCAAGTTCGTGCACACTTTGCTGATCGTTGCGCGCACGTTCGCGGGTCTCGTCCAGCACACTGCTGATATGTTGTTGCTGGAGGGTACGTTCCTCACGTTCCAGCGCCAGCGTCTCCACGGCATTCAGTGCTTCCTGGAGCAACTGCTGGGAGCTCGTCATTGCCTGCAGCTCGCCTTCTTTCTCGGTGCGCAACACTTCTGACTCCATCAAGACATGATCGCGGCGCGCCTTTTGCTGTTCCAGTCGTGCCTGTGCAGTTGACAGCCTGGCACGCAAATCACTGGCCGCACGCAGCGCCTGGTTATAGCCGTCCTGCAAGCGTTCACGGTCAGACTCGGCCGACACCAGACTCTCACGCGCCCTGGCCACGGACTGCAGCAGGCTCTCTACATTTTCTGCCTGCGCAGCAACCTGTGCCGTCAGCTCGCTGATCTCGCGTTCGCGTTCCAGCACCCCGGCCTTCTCGTCAGTATCACGCGTAACACGCAACCAGCTACTGCCGACCCAGATGCCATCTTTGGTAATTATCGATTCATGCGCGGCCAGCCCGGAACGGTTTGCCAGTGCCTGCGACAGTGTAGCAACTGCATAAATGCCATCCAGCAACGAACCCAGCGACCAGGATGATGTCACCTTGCTGCTCAAGGGCACACCCTTGTCAGTCGGGGCACTGGTGGCCGTAGCAGAGCGTGTATCAAACAAGGCGACGCTGCCCTGCTGCAGGCTGCCCAGCATGTGCTCGACATTATCCAGCCCGTCAACGCAGACAGCCTCGAGATAAAAACCCAGCGCCGTCTCAACGGCAGATTCCCAGCCGGATTCCACCTGAATTTCCTGCGCCAGACGTGGTGCAGCCTGCATACCCTGCGCTGTCAGCCAGCCCGTGACCTGCTCGGAACGTTGCCCCAGCGCGGCCTGCTGCAGTGTTTGCAGCGAGGCCAGTTGCCCGCGCGTGTCATGATGCACACTTTGCAGTGCTGCCAGTTGCTGTTGCTGTTGTTCCAGCCCGGAGCGGACATCCGTTATATGGCGAACAGCGCTATCCAGCTTCAGCTTGCTATCCGTGACGACAGTTTCCTGCGCCCCGGATTCATGCGCCAGCTGTTGCAGTTCACCGGCGACAGCCTGATCACCCAGTGTTTGCTGCTCATCATCCATGCGCTGCAAACGCTCATCGAGCTTCTGCATGTGGCGGTCAAGGTGATCCAGTCGAGTGCGCTCAACCTGTGCTGCCTGTGCACGTTCGGCAGCACGCTGATTAAATTCGTTCCATTGTTCCTGCCAGCTATGCATCGCCTGTTCGGCATCTTTCATGGCCGCAGCAGACTGCCCGAAACGCTCTGTGGCCGAGGTTAACTCCGGACCATTGGTGGCGATATTACGCGCCAGTTCTTCCAGCCGGCTGCTATCAATCCTGATGTGTTCCTCAACCTCGGCGAGCGTTTGCTCGGCACGCGACAGTTCCTGTTGCTGTTGCTGACGCGATTCCTTGTTGTGCTGGATGGCCTGCTCGACCCGGGCCACATCCGCACCGAGTTTGTAATAATGCCCCTGTACCGTATTAAAGGCTTCATTCGCGCCCGCCATGCTGGCACGCAGTTTCTCAAGTTGCGCTTCGATGCTGCGCTGTTCTGCGAGTTCCGCCTGCATGGCAAGTTCGCGTGCCTGCAGTTCGCTTTGCCGGCTACTGGTCTCGGCATGCATGGCGGAATAACGTAATGCCAGCAATTCAGCTTTCACCTGCCGCTCTTCCGTCTTGAGTTCCTTGTAACGTTCTGCCGCACGCGACTGACGCTTCAGTTTCTCGATCTGCTTGTGCATTTCTTCCAGCAAATCATTCAGGCGATCCAGATTCTCACGGGTATGTTTTATGCGGTTTTCTGTCTCGCGCCGGCGTTCCTTGTATTTGGAAATACCGGCGGCTTCTTCGAGAAACGCACGCAGGTCATCCGGCTTCGCTTCGATAAGGCGGGAAATCGTACCCTGTTCGATAATGGAATAACTGCGCGGCCCCAGACCGGTGCCGAGAAAAATATCGGTAATATCACGACGCCGACAGCGCGTGTTATTCAGGAAGTAATTGGACGTACCGTCGCGTGACACCTGGCGACGAATGGAGATTTCATTATAGCCGGCATACTGACCACCGATGGTGCCGTCAGAGTTGTCGAAGGACAGTTCAATGCTTGCAGTGCCAACCGGCTTGCGGCTGCCGGAACCATTGAAGATCACATCGGACATGGACTCGCCGCGTAAATGCTTGGCTGATGACTCACCCATCACCCAGCGTACGGCATCAATAATATTGGATTTTCCGCAACCGTTCGGGCCGATGACACCGACCAGATTACTGGGCACATGGATCGTGGTCGGGTCGACAAAAGACTTAAACCCGGCAAGCTTTATATTGGACAATCGCATGGACGGCTAGGTTACTCGATTGCCCCGAAAAAATACAACTGTTTGTCATGCCGGAAGGCTTGCACACATCATCTTGTGTCTTGTATCGTTGCCGCCATGTCAACACAGGCCAGCAAACATCTCGAGACCTTTGCCAATCCGCATCAGAACCGGGATTACACCATTCGCATTCGCACGCCGGAATTTACCTGCCTGTGCCCGAAGACCGGCCAGCCCGACTTTGCCACGCTGTTCCTTGAGTACGTACCCGAGCAGCGGTGTGTCGAACTAAAGTCCTTTAAATTGTACGTCTGGTCGTTTCGCGATGAAGGCGCCTTCCATGAGGACATCACCAACCGGATTCTCAATGACCTGGTCAGCATCTGCCAGCCGCGCTTCATGCGCCTGCGGGCAGAATTCAATGTTCGTGGTGGGGTTTATACCGATGTCGTGGTTGAACACCGCCAACCTGGCTGGCAAGCGCCAACGCCGGTTAACATAGTTTAATATACTGTTTTCAATAACTATTTAAGCAGTTACTGCCAGGCACCCCGCCGTGAAACACTACCTGGGCATCGATATCGGGACCTCCGGCTGCCGCAGTTGCGTCATCGACAGCCACGCGGCTATCAAGGTGGAAATCCGTACCACACTGCCGGCCCCCAGCCGCTCGGGAAACGAGGTCGAGCAGGACCCGGAGATCTGGTGGACAACCCTGGCAGCGAATCTGGATCAGCTTGCCGTCGAGTTGCCGCTGGAATCCGTTGCAGCCATCGCACTGGACGGCACCTCCGCCACCCTGCTCTGCAGTGATGCCAGCGGAACCCCACTGTCACCGGCGCTGATGTACAACGATGCCCGCGCCAGCGAGCAAGCCGCACACATCGAGCAAATCGCCCCACAGGACACGGCCGCCCGGGGCGCCAGCGCGAGTCTCGCCAAGCTGTTATGGCTGGCACAACAGCCCGGCTGCAACACCGCACACCATGCCCTGCACCAGGCCGACTGGCTGCTGGGGCGACTGTCCAACCACTTCGGTATCAGCGATGAAAACAACGCCCTGAAACTGGGCTACGACGTCGTTAACAGTTGCTGGCCGGCATGGCTGGCAGAACTGGACATCCGGCCATCCCTGTTACCGGATGTTGTGCCCGCCGGGTATCCCATCGGCACGCTGACAGGGGCGCTGTGCAAGCGCTGGGGCATGTCACCCGACACCCGTATCCTCAGCGGCACCACCGACAGCACCGCCAGTTTTATTGCGACCGGGGCCGGCCCCGGTGAAGCCGTCACTTCACTGGGCAGCACGCTGGTCCTGAAAATCCTTTCTGATACTCCGGTGTTCGCACCCGGCTACGGCGTCTACAGCCACCGCCTCGGTAACCACTGGCTGGTGGGCGGTGCCTCCAACAGTGGCGGCGCCGTACTGCAACAGTATTTCAACCACGAAGAAATCACACGCTTATCCAGCAGGCTCTCCACCAACCGGCCCACCGGACTGGATTACTACCCGCTGACTGCACCAGGCGAACGCTTTCCGGTCAATGACCCCGGTCTGCAACCGCGTCTTGCGCCAAGACCGGCGGATGACGCGGTATTCTTTCAGGGCATTCTGGAAGGCATTGCCCAGATTGAATTACAGGGTTACCAGAAACTGATCGAACTGGGCGCGCCCTGGCCGCTGAGCGTCATCACCACCGGTGGCGGCGCCGCCAATGACGCATGGAGTACAATACGCTCGCAGTTGCTGGGCATCCCTGTAATTGCCGCCGGGCATCAGGAAGCCGCGTACGGGGCCGCCCTGCTGGCGCGACAATCACGCAGACCGTCGACAGACTAATCGCGTCCGCGATTGATTATATAAATCTGAAGAAAATCAAATTTACGCACGGAAACACCACCATGAAAAACAACCACTCCGGCATGCACTACCTTCTCGAAGGTCTGCGCCTTATCCGCCAACCGGGCCTGCGCCGCTACGTCGCCATACCACTATTGGTCAGCACCACCGTGTTCGCCGGCGCCATCTTCGGCCTGTCACACTGGCTGGAAACATTCATCGACATGATGCTCGGCTACCTGCCGGCCTGGCTTGACTGGTTGCGCTACCTGCTGTGGCCGCTGTTCGCCATCGCCGGGGTGCTGATTATCTTCTATACCTTTTCGATACTGACCAACCTGATCGCCGCACCCTTTAACGGCATGCTGGCAGAGGCGGTGGAAAAACACCTCAGCGGGCAACCGATTGAGACCGGCGGCTGGCAGGCACTGATGAAGGACATCGTCCCGAGCATTGTCTCGGAACTGCGCAAACTGCTGTATTTCCTGCTGCGCGCAATCCCGCTTGGCATCCTGTTCCTGGTGCCCGGCATCAATCTCGCCGCACC
>JAQBDO010000028.1:0-7422 GCA_032124375.1 Gammaproteobacteria bacterium | reverse complement strand
GATGTGCTTGGTCGGCAGTTTAATGCCATGGCAGAGAAGATCGCCTCGCAGATAGGTGAGCTCAGGAAGATGGACGATGTGCGTCGTGAGATGATTGCCAATATTTCGCATGATTTACGTACCCCGCTGACCACCATGCGCGGTTACCTGGAGACTCTGCAGATCAAGGGTGACGAGTTGTCGGCAGAGGATCAGCAGCAATACCTGCAAACGGCGCTCAGCCACAGCCAGCGGCTCGGACTGATGGTTGAAGAACTGTTTGAGCTGGCGCGGCTGGATTCGTGTGAGTCGGTGGTATTTTCCGAGCCGTTCTCGATGTGTGAACTGGTGCAGGATGTGACGCAGAAATTCGCATTGCGCGCACGTCAGAAGTCGGTGCAACTGGATGCCAGTCTCAACCCGGATGCGCCGCTGGTGTACGGTGATATTGCCATGATGCAACGGGTACTGGAGAACCTGCTGGAGAATGGTCTGCGCTATACACAGGCCGGCGGGTCTATTCGTGTCGGTGTCGATGTGGACTCAGGCAATGTGGTGGTGCAGGTGGCGGATACCGGCTGCGGCATTCCTGCAGCCGACGTGCCGCGTATCTTCGAGCGTTTCTATCAGCAGGGCAAGCATCGTTGCGACAGCAACAGTGCCGGTCTCGGATTGGCAATCGTCAAGCGTATTCTGGAACTGCATAACAGTGTCATACAGGTCAACAGCAAACAGGAGAAGGGCACGACTTTTTCCTTTTGCCTGTCGTCCAGTCCAATTGTTATGAATTTGTGATAATTACGGGATGGTTGTGTGAAGGTGGTCCGTAATAATGAACTTCCCCTGGAATAAAGAAATGGAGAGTTCAGTTATGAAAACATGCAAATCAGTAACAACTGCCTGCCTGCTGGGCGTAGCACTGGTCGCCACAACGGTGGTATCGGCAAAGGACCGTACCAGCGGGCGCGGCACCGGTCCGGTTGTCTTTGTGACCTCGCAGGGCCTGTACTACGACTCGATTGTGCTCACCGACCTGCCAATGAAGGGTAACTTTCAGCAGCTGATACCTGGAGAGAACGGCCTGTCGACAGAGTTCGGTCCGGGTGAGGCAGGTCATTTGGGCGGTCGCTGGTGGATTGACTCAGACGAGATTGAGGGTATGTCTGCTGGCGACATGTACTTTCTTTGCCCGTTACTTGGGCCTGGCCGCGAAACAATGTAATTTGCAGCTTCGCTAAAAAGACGGTGACAAGCGATAGCGATACTGTTTTGTCACCGTTTTTCTTTCCCGGGTTCCGGACGGCAGCTGTTCAATTTTGGTCCGGTTTTCCCCGCTCAGCCGGCGTCTGTTAAAGTGCCTGTATGAGGCAATACTCCACTGACCCCGAAGTGACTATTCGCGATGCGCTGGTGGCAACGCCTGCGGGAGACTATGAGCTCATCGATTTCGGTGCCGGCCGCAAGCTGGAGCGCTGGGGCGAGATTATTGTCGAGTACCCCGACCGGCTGGCGACCAACCGGCCTGCCGACAAGCACTGGTCGGCAGACTGGGTGTATGTGGAGGAACCCGGAAGTGGCGGGCACTGGCAGGCAACGCGCAGCGGCTTGCCACGCGAGTGGCGGGTGACGGTCAACGGGCAGCCGGTGCTGTGCCGTCTTGATGAGCGTGGTCGTGTGGGTCTGCGTGGTCGCGAGTTACTCTGTGCCGAGTGGGTGCGGCAGCGTATTGAGGGCTGTTATGACATTGAGGACATACGCGTATTAAGCCTGTTTGCAGGCAATGGCTATGTAACGGCGCAGGCATTGCAGGCAGGAGCATCTGTTGTGCATGTGGATGCCAGCGAGGAACTGCTGCAACTGAGTCGTCAGCAGGCCGGTGAGCAGCACGTTGAATATGTGCATGATGATGTTATCCACTATGTGGAAGATTTACTGCGTCGTCGGCAACGCTTTGATGTCATCGTGTTACCCGTTCCACCCGTTGGTCACGGACCAAAGGGGCAAATGTGGGACCGCGAAGTGGATATGGCGAAGCTGGTCAGGTATCTGCCCAGGCTGGTCTCGGACAATTGTCTCGGTGTGTGGTTGTCGACTGACAGCGGTGCGAATACCTGGAGGGCGGAGGGGCTGGGACAGCTGCTGGCCGAGGTGTTACCGGGTTGTACCATTGAACCCCTGCACCTGGGTGTGACTGCACGCGATGGACGCGTGTTGCCGGCGGGTGTGGCGGCACGCTGGTACGACGAAACCGAGTTCCTGCAAACCGGCGGCCTGCCGTTGACCGCCGTGCAACTGGAAGACCGTCTTGATATTCACATGATCTCGATGGGTGCAGCCGAAGAGCCGGCGCGCGCGCTGGCCGAATTCTCGCGGCAGCAGCAGGACTTTGTATTGCACTGGGTAAGTATTGTGACGCGTACCAGTTCCGGCATGGCGCTCAATTTTGTCTCGCATGTTTGCCCCGCGTTGCGCCTGATGGATACCACTGGCGTTGAAGCCTGGCTGCTGGCTTGCATGGATATCTATGATACCAGGGGGCTGCATGCGGCGGTGGTGGCCTTCAGGGATGCCGAGGGTTTCGCGCGTGAGTACAAGGCGCGTTCCACCGGTGTGGCCTTCGAAGATGTCGTTAACGTGCTGGAGATGTTTGTGCACGGCCTCAACGGTCGCCGCTTAAAACTGGAGTGTGGTGAGCACTGTTACACCGACACCGAAACGCTGTTCCTGCCTGCCTGCGTGAATCGTTATACCGACCGCGAAGACAACTTTCAGCTTTACAAGGCCATGGTGGTGCATCTGTGGGCGCAGACCTGGTTTGGCAGCTGGCGCATTGAACCGGGTGAAGTACCGGGTCGTCATGTTGATCCCGAAGCGGCGCTGGCGTGTTTCCATGCGCTGGAAACGCTGCGGCTGGATGGCTGTATTCGGGACATGTTGCCGGGGGTCTATCGCCAGCTGGTTCGCTTTCGGGAAGACAGTCAGGTCGAGATGGATGCTGACTGGCAGGCAGCTGCCGAGCGGCTTTCACAGCCCGGTGCAAAAGTTGAGGATACGCTGGTCTGGCTGCAGCGACTGGTCGGGAGTGTTATTCCGGCCGGTGTGATTTATCAGGGTGTGATGCGACCGGAGGCGGTGGAGAAAGTCAGGACCGCACGCCTGGACGCCGACAAGCAGGCGTTTCGTCTGCACCTGCTGCGCATGGCAGACGGGCTCAAGGATGAGGCCGATGGGCAGGATGATGAGGAACAGCGCGTGGTCAATGAAGATGGCGAAGTGCGGCTGCCGTTTGAGCTGCGCACGGTCGAATCGGACGACGAAGCTAACGGCGTGGTGTTCGAGATGGAGCTGGATGGCAAGCCGATCGAACCGCCGGATGATGTGAAGGGCACCATGGCCTCCATTTTCCAGGACCTGGGTGAGATCCCGGAGGAGTATTTGTATGCCGCTGGTGACGGTGTCTATCACGCCGAGGCCATTGAGGAGCGCAGTGTCGAGGATGTATGGAAGGGTACTTATCATGAAGAGGGTGCTTTTCTGTACAACGAGTGGGATTACGAACGCCAGAATTATCGCAAGAACTGGACCGTGCTGCGTGAACTGGATGTCAGTCCGGTGGAGGATAATTTTGTCGCTGATACCCTGATCAAGTACCGGGGGCTGACGGCCAGTTTACGACGCACCTTTGAAGCGCTGCGCGGTGAGGACAAGCTGCTCAAGAAACAGCCCTATGGCGAGAACGTCGATATCGATGCACTGGTGGAGGCCCGTGCCGATACCACCATGGGTCTGGAAATGTCTGACCGCCTGTTTACCAAGAAGCACAAACTGGAACGCGATATCGCCGTGATGTTTATGGTGGACATGAGTGGTTCCACCAAGGGCTGGATCAACGATGCCGAGCGTGAATCGCTGGTGCTGCTGTGCGAGTCACTGGAGACACTCGGTGACCGCTATGCCATTTACGGTTTTTCCGGCATGACGCGCAAGCGTTGCGAGGTCTACCGGGTGAAACGTTTTGATGAACCCTATGATGCTGCCGTGCGCGGGCGCATCAGCGGTATCAAGCCGAAGGACTACACTCGTATGGGTGTGACCATTCGTCACCTGTGTCACCTGTTGGGCGAGGTGGAGGCGCGTACCAAGCTGCTGATTTCACTGTCTGATGGCAAGCCCGATGACTATGACACCTATCGTGGTGCCTATGGCATCGAGGATACCCGCCAGGCGCTGATTGAAGCCAGGCGTGATGGTATTCATTCCTTTTGTATCACTATTGATACCGAGGCGAAGGATTACCTGCCGCATATGTACGGTGCGGTGAATTACACAGTGATTGACGAGGTGCGCAAGTTACCGTTGAAGGTATCGGATATATATCGGCGTTTGACGACCTGATATTTGTTTTGGCGATTTTTTTGTAGCCCCTCTCCCCGAGGGAGCGGGGATAGGAGCTTTCAGTAGTAAATCTCGCCTCCGTTTCTATAGCATCATTAGCGCATGACGCTTACTGAACTTCGCTGTATTGAGAACTCCGGATGACTCGCTTTGCTCGCTCTGCGGGTCGCCCCTGCGGACTGGCAGGCGATATGAAACGATTAATCAAGGACTCCCTGGCGTTTCTCTGTAACCATAGTTAATGACTGTCGAATGGACGTGCTGCAACTCGTCATGCATTTTGCGGTCAATCAGCATCGTAGCCGATAAACTGAACCAGGGTGACTGATTATGTCTTTTGAAATTGATGTAGAGAATATCAAGTGTGGTGGTTGTGCAGGCAGTATCGTCAGCGGCCTGAAGGCGCTGGACGGCGTGGCCACGGTGAACGTTGACGTTGAGCATGGACGTGTAATGGTTGCTGCCGAGGACGCCCTGCGACCACAGGTCAGCGAAAAACTGAAGCAGTTGGGTTACCCGGAAGTGGGCACTACTGCCGGTCTCGCTGCTGCCAAAGCCAAGGCGAAATCGTTCGTTAGTTGTGCCGTCGGGCGCTTTGGTGATGCCTCTTCAGAATAAGCTGTTTTTGCTGTCTGGTCGGCAATCAGGTCGCTTCCAGAGTAGATTGCAGTTCGGGTGTTTTGTTGTAACCAGCTGAATATAATAATAATATTATATTAGTTGACAAAATATAAGAAAATACTAATATAAGCAATAACTGTAATTTCTGTTCTAACAGGAGGTGTCCCATGAACATCGATAGTCTGACGATTACTGCATTTGTTGTATTCGTGATTGCGTTGGCAATGTTTGTGAAGAACTGCTTCATGAACAGTTGTATTTTGCCATCTGATCGCAAGGCGCGTAGCGATAGTGCAGGGCAGTCTGGTGACGAGCAATGAGTCTCGCCATGCAAACACTCTGCTGGGCAGCTGCCGGGAGTCTGGCTCCCGGTTGTGTAGAGGCCCTGCTGGCGAGTGGCGGTCAACTGGTTGATGTCCGCTCGCCGGCAGAGTTTAAACAGCACAGCCTCCCCGGGGCGCTTAATCTGCCAATGGATTCACTGAGCTATGAACACAGGCGACTGAACGCCCGGCGCCCGGTTATTGTATGTGGTGCCAGTGAAGTGCGCTGTGTACGTGCCGCACGGCTGCTGGCCGGCAAGGGTTTTTCGCGCATTTATCACCTCGCGGCAAGCCTCCAGGGGGTACGTTTGCATTCATGAGTATTGAAACGTTTGAGAGCCTGTCACTGACGCTTGGTATTGGTGGCCTGGTGTTGTACATGATCTATATCATGTACAAACTCGCCCAGGAATCCGGTGCAGGTCGCTTTGGATCGGCCATGATTTTCCTGACGCTGGGTCTGGGGATTGTCGGCTTTGCTGCCAAGTCGGTTATTCAACTGGTTATTCAGGTTTAGTGGTTTTCAGCCCGACGGTTTCGTTGGCTGTTGCAGTTTCCTTCTCGATCACCGGACCATCATCATCCATCAGTATCTGGTGTGCCGGGCCTTCCATATCATCGAATTGCCCGGAGCGTACTGCCCACAGGAAAATCCACACGATTACAGCCACCAGTAGCATCGAAAGCGGAATAAGCAGGTAGAGTACTTCCATAACTGTATTATTTGTTGCTCCGGGTCAGTCGCAGCGCATTCAGTACCACCAGTAAAGAACTTGATGACATACCGATCGCTGCCATCCACGGGGCTACAAAACCCAGCGCCGCCGCAGGTAGTGCCACCAGATTGTAACCCACCGCCCAGGAGAGATTCTGTTTGATGATGCCGAGTGTCTTGCGAGCCAGCCGGATGCCGTGAGTGAGTGCGTTCAAATTATTGGACAGCAGCACCATGTCCGCACTGGCCTGGCTGATATGAGCGGCATCACGCATAACGATGGAGACATCGGCCGCCGCCAGTACCGGCGCATCGTTAATGCCGTCACCGACCATCACGACCACTGCGCCCTGTTGTTGCAGTGCCTGCACCCGCTGCAACTTGTCTGTTGGCGTCATTCCACCATGCACGTTGTCAATGCCAGCCTCGCTACCGAGTTGTTGTGCGGCGGCCTGGTTATCACCACTCATTAGCAGCACCTGTTTACCGGCATCCTTTAATGTCTTGATGACGGTGGCTGCTTCCGGTCGGAGCGTGTCGCGTAACACCAAGCGGGCATGCAGTTGATGTGCGTCAGCCAGTACTACCTGGGTGCCGTATCCCAGGTCAGCCGCCAATGTGTCGCTGTTGTTATCCGTATGTGCGCTAATGAATTCAGGACTGCCAATAAACCACTGCGTGTTATCAATACGTGCGCTGATGCCGGCGCCCGGGAAATTGTTGAAGTCGCTGGCAGTCACCGCTTTGCGGTCGATGTTGCCGGTGGCGATAGCCTTGCCGACAGGATGTTCCGACTGTTGCTCGAGTGCTGCGGCGATTGCCAGTACCGTCGCTTCGTTAAGGTGGGATAAACACTGGATCCGGGTGATCACCGGTGTGCCAAATGTCAGCGTACCGGTCTTGTCAAAGATGATATGGGTGCTGCGTGCGAGCGTCTCCAGGCTGTGATTGCGGATGGTCAGCAGGCCGTGGCTCAGCATGGTACCGGTGGCGGCACTGATGGCTGTCGGTGTTGCCAGCGATAGTGCACACGGGCAGGTTACTACCAGCACCGATACCAGGATGGGTAGCCAGCTGTCCGGTGCCTGTTGCCACCAGTAGTAACCAACGCTCGCTGCGATAACCAGTACGGCGCCGACAAACCAGGAAGCAACGCGGTCTGCCAGTCGGGTGATGGCAGGTTTTTCGTTTTGT
Organism: Gammaproteobacteria bacterium; assembly: GCA_032124375.1. Classification (GTDB taxonomy): domain Bacteria; phylum Pseudomonadota; class Gammaproteobacteria; order UBA9214; family UBA9214; genus UBA9214. The sequence goes on along the minus strand of JAQBDO010000028.1, from coordinate 195 downwards.
GCCTGTTCCAGCAGACGTACGATTTCTGCCAGCACGGTCTCCAGTCCGGCCTGCTCTACCCGCAGGTATAACGGGCTTTCAATATTGATACTGCCGCCGATGATGCGTGCACCCCGGGCCTTGTCAATTGGCGTACTTTCACCGGTCAGCAAGGCCTCGGAGACACTGGATGTGCCGGCTATGATGGTGCCATCG
>JAQBDO010000027.1:0-5724 GCA_032124375.1 Gammaproteobacteria bacterium | reverse complement strand
ACGGTTTCCATCATGTTGATCTTGCGGCCAACACGGTCAACGTAGGGCACGATAAGGTTCAGGCCGGGGCGCAGGGTCTTGCGGTAACGGCCAAAGCGTTCAACCGTCCATTCATTGCCCTGAGACACGACTTTTACGCCCATCATGACAGTGATGACTGCCAGTGCCAGTATGACGATTGCAAAGGTTGAAAAACCGCCCATGATTCTCTCCTTGATTCAGTAAAAATAGAGCAACGTGTGCCGTGAATTGTAGTCCAGCAGGGTCACTGTTGTCCTGCGTCCGTCGTCTACTGTAAATAGGTGGCTGGCAGGATGCCCTTTAGATAGCTTCTGCCACCGAGTTGTGTCATTTGACCGAGTATTTCGTTACGTCGTTTGATGACATAAGCCGATGGCCGGCTGGCCTGAAATCTCAGCGGATTGGGCAATACCGCGGCCAGCAGGGCTGCCTGTTCCCGGGTGATTGCACTGGCCGGCCTGGAGAAAAACTTCAGTGAGGCGGCCTGTACGCCAAAGGTTTGCTTGCCGGTCTCGGCGATATTCAGATAGACCTCCAGGATACGTTCTTTTGACCAGAATAATTCCAGTAGCACCGTCAGCCATGCCTCCAGTCCCTTGCGCAGGAGGCTGCGACCCTGCCACAGGAACAGGTTCCTGGCGACCTGCTGGGTCAGTGTACTGGCACCGCGCAAGCGTCCGCCCTGGGCGTGCTGTTCAACCGCATCCTTGATGGCGCTGATGTCGAAGCCGAAATGATCGGGGAATTTCTGGTCTTCAGAGGCCACCACGGCCAGCGGAAGGTCGGCTGACATGTGCGCCAGAGGTACCCATTGATAATCCTGCTGTTCTGCTTCCATCAGTGTGCGACTTAACATGACGGCAGAGGTGGGCGGAGGAACCCAGCGGAATATCAGCACCGGGGTAATACTGACAAGAATCATGGCGGCAATAGTCCATAACAGCCAGCGTCGTAAGCGTTTCATGCGTTATCTCTGCAGTATTCTAAACAATGTCGGGGTAATGGCTTACTATTGGTGCTGGCCGGGCCATTGTAGCCCACAAATACGACTAACAGGTGTCACCTTGGCAATCAGTGTCTTTGATCTTTTTAAAATTGGTATCGGGCCTTCAAGTTCGCATACCGTCGGCCCCATGCGTGCCGCAGGAATGTTTGTTGAAGGGTTATCTAATGCTGGCCTGACGGAACAACTTGCACGTATACGCGTCGAACTGTTTGGTTCGCTGGGTGCTACCGGCAAGGGCCACGGTACCGACAAGGCGCTGATCCTGGGCATGTCGGGTGAACTACCTGAACAGGTAGACACCAGTGCCATTCCTGCCTGCCTTGAACGCGTGCAGCAGTCCGGCCAGCTGCGTCTGCCGGGTGGCGTGATGCTTGCCTTCGATGCGCAGCAGGATTTGGTGTTTCATAAACGAAAGGTGTTGCCGTATCACCCGAATGGCATGACTTTTTTTGCCTTTGATAGCGCTGGCCAGCTATTACAGGAGCGCAGCTATTATTCTGTTGGCGGTGGTTTTGTGGTCAACGAGCAAGCGGCCGGCGCTGATCGTATTGTCGAGGATCAAACGCCGTTGCCGCTGCACTTCACTACTGGCGCAGGCTTGCTGGCACAGTGTGAGGAGCATGGGCTTTCCATTAGCCAGGTCATGATGCAGAACGAACGGGTCTGGCGCAGCGATAAAGAGATACACTCAGGGTTGTTAAATATCTGGTCGGTGATGCAGGACTGTGTCACGCGCGGATGTCGCACTGAAGGCGTGTTGCCGGGTGGCTTGAAGGTCAAGCGCCGTGCCGCGCGGCTGCATCGTCAGCTCTGCAGCGAGCAGGAATTGCACAGGGTGCCGCTCGGCACCATGGACTGGGTAAACCTGTACGCACTTGCCGTCAACGAAGAAAATGCAGCCGGGGGCAGGGTGGTCACTGCGCCTACCAATGGTGCCGCCGGTATCATCCCGGCAGTGATGCATTACTACTGGAACTTTTGTCCCGGCCACAGCGATGAGGGCATCGTCCGTTTTTTGCTGACAGCGGGTGCTATCGGGATTTTGTATAAAGAAAATGCATCCATATCAGGCGCTGAAGTGGGTTGCCAGGGTGAAGTTGGCTCCGCCTGTTCGATGGCGGCCGGGGCGCTGACAGAGGTGGCCGGTGGCACGCCTGAGCAGGTCGAAAACGCCGCCGAGATTGCCATGGAACACAATCTCGGGCTGACCTGTGATCCGGTTGGCGGCCTGGTGCAGGTTCCCTGTATAGAGCGTAATGCCATGGGTGCAGTGAAGGCCATCAATGCGTCGCGTATGGCATTGCGAGGTGATGGCACCCATTTCGTGTCGCTCGACAAGGTCATCAAGACCATGCGTGATACCGGAGCGGATATGAAAACCAAATACAAGGAAACGTCCAGGGGCGGACTGGCGGTAAATGTCATCGAGTGTTAGTACTTCTTCAATCCGGGAAAGATAGAAATTATTGTCATGGAATCCACGGAAGAACACGAAAAAATTTTATTGAGGCATTTATATTTCCGTGTTCTTCCGTGGATTCCGTGGCCATTAAATAGAAACAGGCAGCAGCTAAAAATGGGTCTATATATGTTGTTATCAGTTTGCAGAAGTACCAGACTGCGTTATTTTATGCTGCGGATCAGCGGGCCAATAGTCAGTCCCTGTACCAGTATCGAGAAAATAACCACCGCATAAGTCACTGCAACCAGCGTATCGCGCGTTTCGCCGTCAGGTAGCGATAATGCCAGTGCCACCGAAACGCCGCCACGCAATCCTCCCCAGGTAAGTACCTGAATAGCCTTCGGTGAAAAGCTGTGGAAGCGCCGCATGAGCGTGATCGGGATACCAACCGTGATAAAGCGTGCCAGTAATACAATGGGGATGGCGAGCAATCCTGCCAGCAGATACTCCTGGATAAAAACCAGCGCCAGCACCTCAAGACCGAGCAGCACGAACAGCACCGCATTCAGAATTTCATCAACCAGTTCCCAGAAGGTGTTCAGATGCTCGCGGGTCTTTTCCGACATCGCCAGCATGCGGCCATGGTTACCAATCAGCAAGCCGGCCACCACGATGGCGATCGGTGCGGACAGATGTAGCGCTTCAGCCAGTGTATAGCCACCGGTCACCAGTGCCAGCGTCAGCAATATCTCGACCTGGTAGTTGTCGACACTCTTCAGCATCCAATAGGTGACACCGCCGGCTCCCAGGCCAAACAGGATGCCGCCGATGGCTTCCTGTGAAAATATCAGCAGCACATCGCCTGTCGATATTCCTGAGCCACCGGTCGCGATACCGGCAATGACGAGGAACATCACTACGGCCACGCCGTCATTGAACAATGACTCGCCGGTGATTTTGGCTTCCAGACTCTTGGGTGCATTGCATTGCTTGAGAATGCCGAGCACGGCGATCGGGTCGGTCGGTGAAATCAGTGCGCCGAACAACAGGCAATAGATAAACGGAATGTTCAGTCCGATCAGGCCGAACACATACCAGCTCAGTCCGGCCGTAATAAATGCTGCAGCAACGACGCCAAAGGTAGCCAGCACAAAGATAACACCACGCTGTTGGGACAGGTCGTTCAGGTTGACATGCAGGGCGCCGGCAAACAATAAAAAACCCAGCATGCCGTGCAGCAGGGTCTCATTGAAATCGATGCTGGCCAGCATCAGCTGTACATCACGTTCAAGCTCGATACCGAGGGGCTCAAGCATGTTCAGTAGCAGCGAAAAAACCAGTGCCACCAGCATGATGCCGATCACGGTGGGCAGTTTCAGAAAGCGGTGGTTGATGTAGCTGAAGACAGCAGCTGCCGTCAGTAGTAATGCCAGTATATGGAATAGCTTCACAGTGAACCTGTTTTATTCAAGTGTCAGTAATTTTTTGTGAATTTCCATGATGCATTGCTCGGTAGTATCCCAGCCAATACAGCCGTCGGTCACCGAAACGCCGTACTGCAGCTCATCGAGGTTGTCGGGGATAGGCTGGTTGCCGAAGTTGATATTGCTCTCGATCATCAGGCCGATGATGGAAGTGTTGCCTTCCAGTATCTGGTTAGTGACATTCTCTGCGACCAGTGGCTGCAGTGCCGGATCCTTGTTGGAGTTCTCGTGGCTGCAGTCGACCATGATGTAGGGGCAGACACCCGCTTCATTGAGTGTGTTCTCACAGGTGGCAATGTTGACGGAGTCGTAATTGGGTTTGCCGTTACCGCCGCGAAGCACCACGTGTCCATATTTGTTACCGGCAGTACTGACAGTAGCGACATGGCCACCGGCATCAATACCGAGAAAGTTGTGTGGATGACTGACGGATTTGAGTGCGTTTACGGCGACCGCCAGACTGCCGTCGGTGCCATTCTTGAAACCCACCGTGCAGGAAAGACCGCTCGACATTTCACGGTGGGTTTGTGACTCGGTGGTGCGCGCGCCGATCGCAGACCATGAGATCAAATCCTGTATGTACTGTGGTGAAATAGGGTCGAGTGCCTCGGTCGCCAGTGGCAGGCCCAGTTCGGCAAGATCAAGCAGCAGCCGGCGTCCAATGTGCAGGCCTTGCTCTATCTGAAACGAGCCGTTCATGTGGGGGTCATTGATCAGGCCCTTCCAGCCGATGGTGCTGCGCGGCTTCTCGAAGTACACCCGCATGACCAGGTACAGCGTGTCCTGGACTCTCTCCGCAAGTGCCTTGAGGCGGTTGCCATAATCGATAGCGGCCTCAGGGTCGTGAATGGAACAGGGACCAATGACAATGAAGAGGCGCTTGTCCTTGCGCTCAAGGATATTTTTTATGGTCTCACGACCACTGAGGACGGAGCTGGCGGCACTTTCAGACATCGGCAGCAGGCGTTTAAATGCCTCTGGCGTAATCAGTCTCGAACAGGAGACGATATTCAGGTCTTCAATGCGCTTGTCGGTCATGGGGCTTCCAGTTGTTCGGATTCTTGTGTCAGCCGGTTATTTTACGTGAAAACACCGGGTTTGCCGTCATTGAGATGAAGAATATTCAGCGTTTCGGGATGGGGATTAACCGGCGTCGAATAAATGTCTCTTTGAGTCACGGTTTTGTCAGCGGCAGGGCATAATGGCCAATACTAAAAAACCGACAAATGCAGGCTTTTCATGATGCCACAGACGCCCGGCAACAGCTGGATTCGCGAGGTCAATGTTGAGGATTTTGACGCTCAGGTGCTGTCCACCTCGCAACAACACCCGGTGCTGGTCGATTTCCGGGCACAATGGTGTGCACCCTGCCTGGTGATCGCACTGCTGCTCCTTGCCCTGTCATCAATGCCGGTTCTCGCCCGTGAGCTTGCATCCGGGCTGCCGGCGAAGCAACCATTGCTGATCCAGATAGCCATGGTCGTCGAGGATTCACCCTTGCCGATGCGCAGGGATTTTGCCTGGCTGGCCATTACCGAAATGGCGAAGATGTATAGCGAGGAAGCGGACCGCGCGCGCGATGAAACACGGCATACGACGCGTGCACGCGATGCAGGGCAGTGGGCCGTCTCGGTTGATAATTATGCGGAAAAAATGCAGGCCAGGGCTGATTCGATGACACCTGCAAGCACGGTCGAGGTCGTTATCGGGTCAGACAAGGGTATCAATCTGTATGTGGATGGTGAACCGGTGATTGTGACCGGCGCGTTTGGCGGGCAACAGCAGGTCTATGAGCAACGGCTGATCGAACA